>JAQIBE010000188.1 GCA_027859235.1 Desulfobulbaceae bacterium | reverse complement strand
CCGGAGGTGATCATCATCGCCATCATGGGTTCTGAAACCGGCATTGCCGCGGAGGAGAAAAAGAGTTGGCAGCGTATTGGTGTAATCAAGGCGGTGCAGGAGGATCGGGTGCATGTGCTTGATCCGGAGCTGGTCTGCAGCCCATCTCCGGCCACCTTTGTTCAGACGCTGCGAACCATTGTCGCCTTGATCCATCCCGAAATTGCCATGGAGGTTAATCAATGAGGGTTTATGAAATGATGCAAAACGGCGGGCCGGTTATGTGGCCGCTTCTGGCCTGTTCCTTTTTGCTAACCGAACCGGGCTGGCTGCCACACTCGAATTTTCAGTACATTGGGAAGGGATGAGTCATATAATTAGCCTTGTTTACTAAGTAGTTATAAAGGGCATAGGTATTTGCAATATTGCAAATACCTATGCCTGCTAACCCTTTTCATGGGATGACTTTTTTCTTGACAGGCAAATAAAAAGATGCTCAAGTAACACGAAATTGAAAAACGTATTACCAGAGACCCTTGTCTGATGCAGTACCAATAGAGTAAAGCAGGGTGATATTTTGTTTGCCTGCGTAGCTGTTTCCGTTGGCCAGGTTTCTTGCTGGCAAAATGGGGGTATTTTTCTTGCCCCCCCCCTGGTAATACGTTTTTTTAATTCATATTACCAGAAAAGACGTAACAGATCCCTGGCATTGCAACAGGACTGTTGCCCTTAAGGAGAGAAACAGTATGCAATCAATAGGGAAAATCACAAAAAAAAGAGGTATCTGCCGACCCATGCTTCTTCCGGTCAGCATGGCCATTCTGGCTGCGCCATCAGCAGCCCTAGCTGGACAAACAGATCCGGCGCCACCATCTGTTCTGGAAGAGGTGGTGGTGACCGCCACCAGGACTCCCCACACCCTGAAGGATGTACCGGTGGAAACCGTGGTCATCAGCCGTCAGGACATCGAACAGAGCAACGCCCAGAATGCTATGGATGCCCTGAAGACTGTGCCCGGCATCACCAGCGCAGTCCATGACGATGTCTTCGGCACCTATACCTGGCGGGCCAAGATGCGCGGCTTGAATTTCAATGACGGTTACGGCCTGATCCTCATCGACGGCCAACGGGTTATGGGTAGTGGTCAGAGCGGCGGTATGGGTGAATATGGCGTCGGCCTCAATCAGATTCCAGTGGAGATGATCGAACGAATAGAGGTGGTCAAGGGGCCAAGTTCCGCCCTCTACGGCAGTGATGCCATGGCTGGGGTGATCAATATCATCACCAAGAAATCACCGGACAAAGCAACAGGCCGGGCCGGAGCCTCCTATGGCTGGTACAAGGTCAAAGAAAAAATCAACAGTGACGGCAGCGTCTCTAAGCCCTCAGATGACGGCCAGAGCCGCAATGCCTCCCAGGCCTATCTCTCTTTCGGGGATCGGCCCCTGGAACGTCTTGGCTATCTGATCCATTATAATTATGAGTCAGCCGATGACATCCGCCAGGATCCAATCCAGTCTGATCGCCATTCCCTAATGGCAAAAATGGATCTGGCCGCCACTGACCAACTTGACTTTTTCCTCAAGGGTGAGGTCAGCGAATATGAGAAGACCGACAACCGGGAAGAAGACAGCCATCGGCTTTCCGCCGGCCTGGAATGGCGACCAAGGGACGATCATTTCCTGAGCGTCAAGGGCTATACCTACACCTGGGATTTCGTTCACGGCTATCCCGGTTATTCCCATGGCTATAAGCATGGCGATACCGGCTTTGACCAGGCCGAGCTGCAGTACACCTGGTATGCCAGCGACCAGCATGCCCTGACCATGGGTGGTGAGGTGCAGCAGCAGACCATCGACTATATCATCAATAATGCCGATGCTTCCACCATTCTAGTCAAGGAGGATGTGAAAACGAACAGCCTCTATGGTCAGGACGAGATCAATCTTTTTGACGATCTGACCCTGGTGGCCGGCCTGCGCTTTGATGACCACTCCAATTTCGGCAGCGAGGTCAATCCCAAGCTGAGCTTGATGTACACGCTGACCGAAACCACTACCTTCCGGGCCTCGGCCGGTCGGGCCTTTAAGTCTCCCACCATTCGCCAGCTTTACTACGATGCCCCTTATCGACACGGCGATTATTATGTCCAATCCAATCGGGACCTGAAGCCAGAGATCGGTATCGGATATTCAGCCGGTCTTGAGCAATGGTTCTGGGGAGATCGCCTGATGACCAACCTCGGGCTCTTCCGTAACGAGGTGGAGGATATGGTGATTCGCCAGGACACCGGCACCTTCTATGACGGTCTGCCGCTTATGACCTACCAGAATGTTGAGGAGGCTACAACCCAGGGACTCGAGTTGCTGGCCAAGCTCAATCATCAGGATTTCTCCCTGACCATGGCCTACACCTATACGGGCTCAGAGAACAAGGAGACCGGTAATGACCTGACCTATGTTCCAGAGCACAGTTTTTCCCTGGCCCCGGCCTATGAATGGCACCACGGTCTCGGTGTAAGCGGCGTCATAACCCATACCGGAAAACAATACAAGGATAGCGGCAACACCTCCCAGATAGACGGCCATACCGTTGTTGATGTCCGAATTCACAAAGAGCTTGGCGACAAGGCCCAACTGAGTTTTGCGGCCGATAATATCTTTGACTCGGACAAGGGAGATGAGGGTAATTACCGCAGCGGCCGAATGCTGCTGGTGAAGATGGATGTTTTCTTTTAACGCACAATAATACGGAGAATAATAATGAAAAAAATAAGCATAATAACAGCCATGTATCTTGGCCTGGCCGCTCTCTTTTGCACCCAGGCCCAGGCCCATTATCCCTGGATCAACATGAGCAACTACAGCCCGGACCCCGGAGAATCCGTGCAGATGACCATCGGCTGGGGGCATCGCTACCCCCTTGGAAAATTTCTAAAAAAGGGTGATCTGGAGAGTATTGTCATCGTCGGTCCTGATGGTAAAAAAATACCCGTGAGCACCGCAAGCGAGCTGGAATTTGAACCGGAGAACAACCTCCGTAACCCCGGGGCCTATCTCGTTGCCGGCAAACGTAAGACTGGTTTCTACACCAAGACCACCCAAGGAGGCAAAAGGCAGTCTAAGGAGGGCTTAAGTAATGTCATCTCATGTTCCAGGTCCCAGATGAGCATGAAGGCTATTATCAATGTAGGCGACGGTCAGGGCACGGTAAACCGCAAAGTGGGGCACCCCATGGAGATCATCCCCATGACGAATCCGGCCCAACTTAAAGCCGGTGATTACCTGCCGATCCAACTCCTTCTGCACGGTAAGCCTTACAAGGGCAAGATCTTCGCTACCCATATGGGTTTTTCTACTGAGAAGGATGTCTTTGCCTATACCAGCAAGACTGACCGCCAGGGCCGCGGAAAAATCCGCATCCTCCAGCCGGGAGTCTGGCTGATCAAGGCGGAACATACCCAGCCCTATCCGAACCAGGACGAATGTGATGTTGAAAAGTTCATAGCCACCCTCACCCTGGAGGTGAAGTGAGTAAACATAGATCTCAGATTCTTACCTGTGTCGCTCTTGCCCTTGGCCTGGTGCTCATGGCCAGCCAGGGGCAGGCCCACGGGGTGCGGGGCCTGATCAGCACCAGGGAGACCATCTGTGCCACTGCCATGTATGATGACGGTGAACCCATGAGCTACGCCGGGGTAAAAATTTCAGCCCCTGATTCGAAACTCCTCTTCCAGTCCGGTCGAACCGATCGCAACGGTCTCTTTTGCTTTAAACCGGACAGCCACGGCGAGTGGCAGCTAACCATCGGCGATGAGATGGGCCACCAGATCCGCCTGAAAACCACGGTGGGTCAGGATATGGCCCTGCCGCAAAACGACCCTTCCTCTGACCAGAATGGCCCGCCCATGGGCAAGGCCGGGGGGATCGTAATAGGTTTCGCGCTCATCTTTGGTCTAGGCGGTTTCCTCGCCTGGTGGCAAAGCCGGAAAAAGTCACGCAAAATGCACCATTCACAAAAGGAATAAACTATGCTCGTACCAATGGAATTACACAATCTGACCCTGAAAAAAGGATACCTGAGCCCGGAGCTGGCCATTGGCTGGCGGATCGGCAAATACGTGGAAGAATTCTTTGCCGGCCTTGAGGATGTCGGGATTGCTGCTGCCCGGGATGATGACGCCATCCTGGCCCTGAAGTATCTAAGCCGACAGCACAGCCCTGTCAACCACGTGATTATAGCGGAGAACGCCACCCCCTGGGATTTTCTGTTTTTTCATGCCCCCACCGGCACCCTGCTTGGCTTTTGCCTGATCCGCCATCGCACTCAGCTGCCCTATGGCATACGCAGCCTAGAACCCGATCTTTCCAGGGACAATCAGGCGGTGGCGCAAATCTACTATCAAGCCGGCCTCGAGCAGTTGGTCAACGCCCTGCTGGAGCAGTCTGTAATCAGTTTCTGCCAGGTCCGTCAGGATCGCTGCCGCCGCCTGCAGGCAGGGATAGAGAGCGGAGAAGAGATCCACTGCCGTTCTTGCGGCCAGCTGATATCGTACCAGTCGGCCCGGGACATCGAAGGCCGTATCTGCTGCCCGACCTGCTCCGGCCTGATGCCGGACTGGCACTGAGGCAGACCATGTGGGAAATAATGCAAAACGGCGGGCCGGTAATGTGGCCGCTTCTGGCCTGTTCCGTGGTGGTATTTACGGTGATTATTGAACGGGCCCTGTTCTGGCTCGGCATCAAGCGGCAACGCAACCGGCCCCTGTTGGACGAGGTGCTGACCATTGCTGAAACCGGCGACTGGCAGAGAATCAAGAAAAAAACAAAGGGGTGCGAGGATCATGTCATCCGGGTGTTTAATGTCGGCATCCTGCATCGCCACTACGACATGAACAAGGCCATGGAGGCCGAGGCCCAGAACATGGTGAAAAAGATGTCCCAGGGTATGACCGTACTCGACACCATGATTACTGTGGCCCCGCTTCTTGGTATATTCGGTACGGTTATCGGTATTATCTCCTCCTTCAAGATGCTGGGTGCAGGCGGCATCGCCGACCCAAAACTGGTCACCGG
>JAQIBE010000174.1 GCA_027859235.1 Desulfobulbaceae bacterium | reverse complement strand
GTGGCAAAGGATTCCTGATACAGCGAATCATCCGATTTCCGGCCAACGGGGATGCAATTCCCCTTGTATAACTTCATTCTCACCACACCATTCACCGTCTTCTGGGCCTCGTCCATGGTCTTTTGCATGAGTTCCATTTCCGGCGCAAACCAGAAGCCGTTATAGATCATCTCGGCATAACGGGGCATCAACGAGTCGCGGATCTTCATCACCTCGCGGTCAAGGGTGATGGTTTCCAGATCACGATGGGCCGCCCGGAGGATGGTGCCGCCCGGGGTCTCATACACGCCGCGGGACTTCATGCCCACAAAGCGATTCTCCACCATGTCAAGACGGCCAATTGCATTTGCACCGCCCAGCTTATTGAGCGTCGTCAACAACTCATAGGGGGAAAGACGCCTGCCGTCAATGGCAACCGGATCACCATTTACAAATTCCATCTCAAAATAGGTGGGTTTATCCGGGGCATTTTCCGGCGACACAGAGAGCTTGAACATGTCCTCTGCCGGCTCGTTCCATGGATCTTCCAGAAGGCCGCCTTCAAAACTGATATGCAGGACATTTTCATCCGAGCTGTACGGGTTCTTCTTGGTAGTGGGTACCGGGATACCACGCTCCTTGGCATAGGCCACCAACTTGGTGCGAGAATTAAGATCCCAGAAACGCCAGGGGGCTATGATTTTGAGGGAGGGATCAATACCAAGATACCCAAGCTCAAAACGCACCTGATCATTGCCCTTGCCGGTGGCGCCATGGCTTACGGCATCCGCCCCTTCCTGGTGGGCAATCCTCACCTGCTCTTTGGCGATGAGCGGTCGGGCCAGGGCAGTCCCAAGCAGATACGACCCTTCATAGATGGCATTGGCCCGAAAGGCCGGGAAGATGTAATCCTTGACGAATTCTTCACGCAGATCCGAGACAATGACCTTTTCTGCACCCGTGGCCATCCCCTTTTCATGCACCGCAGGCCAATCTTCCGTCTGCCCCACATCGGCGGCATAGGCCACCACAGGACATTCATACTCCTCAGCCAGCCACTTCAAGATTACAGAGGTATCAAGACCGCCTGAATAGGCGAGAACAATTTTTTTAACACCCTTTGCCATAATTATTTCCTATACTCCTTCATGCCTGGCATTAGCCCAGCATATGTTTTTCCAAGATAGACATGTGGATATGCATCTTATTTTCAGCCTGATCCCAGGCCACACATTGCGGTCCTTCAAGCACTTCATCGGTAATCTCTTCATCACGGTGGGCAGGCAGACAGTGGAGAACCGTCAAATCCGGTTTACCGCCGGCCAGAAGCGTGCCATTGACCTGATACGGCTGAAAAATCCCCAGCCTCTCCTCCGCCTCAGCCTCCTGACCCATGGAGGACCAGACATCGCAATTAACGACATCTGCATCCCTGATCGCCTCTCTGGGATCACGCATTACGGTAATGGGCTTTGTCGCTTCAGCCTGAGCTCTTTTGAGGATATCATTATCCGGCTCATACCCTTCAGGACAGGCGAGGGTGAGCTTAAATCCCAGCTTAGCCGCCGCCTGAATCCAGGTATTGGCCATATTATTCCCGTCGCCGATCCAGACGATATGCAATTCTTCAAGGGGCTTATCCTTCACCTCCCTCACGGTCATAATATCACTGAGAATCTGACAGGGGTGAAAGAGATCCGTCAAGGCATTGATCACCGGCACCGTGGCATAGGCCGCCAGCTCGTCAACAATGGGCTGGCCAAAGGTACGCACCACCAGCGCATCAACGTAGCGCGACATGACCCGGGCCATATCCTTCAAGGGTTCATTCCGGGACAGCTGGGTATCTTTAGAGGAGAGGTAGATCACCTGACCGCCAAGATTATACATGGCGGATTCAAAGGACACCCTGGTCCTGGTGGACGGTTTCTCAAAGATCATACCAATGGTTTTGCCGGCAAGCTGCTGATGGCGCACCCCATCCCCAGCTTCTTTTTTTAAGACTAAGGCCCTGTCAATATAGGCCTGTAACTCCGATTTATTAAAATCCCAGAGGGATACAAGATGTGTTGTCATGGTTCTTTCTTACGATCAAGCAGGGTTAACCAACTTGAATCGGTTGTATTCAGGTTCAAATTGCCTTTTGACACCACTATTCACCAAACGCAAAAAGGGTATCGCACCAAATAGGCATGAATACATAAAATCTATTTTTTTTGAAAGTTTTTTCTGGATTTTCCGGAGAAACAGAGAGGAAACATGAGATAGACCCTCTTCACGCCATAAAAAAAAGCATGGGAATAAATCCCATGCCTTTTCTATGGTCCCGGTCATCTTTAAGCCAACAACACACCCCTAAGCAGTTGTGAAAAAATAACATGGTCAATGAGATGTCCATAGCTGCATAAGGGGCCGTAAATAAATTGATACAAACCGGTCAACATTCTTAACGGCCCCTAACTTCACGCTGAAACTCTGGAAAAACCAATAAGGCTCATATTCTTAGCTGAAGTTGGGTGGTAAGCATATTTACATAAAAGCATATGGGTAAGATTGCAGAACAATGCATTATTCTGCAGGAAACACCACGGGCATCCCGGCCTTTGTCCAGTTGTCAAGGCCGCCGCTCAGGTTGTAAATCTCGGTATGACCCTGTTTGACCAGAAATTTCCCCACCGCATAGCTTCGTCCGCCCACCGCGCAAACAACCAGAACCGGCTGCGTCTTGGGGATGGGCAACCCTTCCTGGACAATACCACGAATATCTGCCTGTTCAGAATTTGCTATGGCTCCGTACTGCCTGATTTCCCGTGTGGTCCGGGCGTCAAGAATGAGCAGGTCGGTTTTGTCAGCGATGAGCTGCACGGCCTGGCTCGGGCTGATGGATTGGAACGGGGCCTGTAGTTCCTGCGTTTTTGCCGCCTGCACTGTTGCGGTTTCGGCTTTGGGCTGTTCTTCAGCAGAACATGCGGTGACGAGCAGAAGGAGGAGGATGGAGATTATTTTACGCATGATTATCCGTTGTCTGGTGTTGTAGATAGATGTCAAAGCGACTGTTCTTTTCTTTGAGGCAGGTCGATGGCTTTTTGTTCCCGAGAAAGGGGGCATTTTTTGGTCGCTTGACGACAATTCTCCGTATGTTGGTGCTGAGCCCAAAGGACAGGAGGCTGTCTGCATCCTGGTCATCCCCCACGAGCTGTCTGATGATCCGCATCTCTTTTTTCACCAGGCTTGACTTCTGGCGATGGGGATACATGGGGTCAAGGAAGAGAACATCGGCTGCGGGTTGGCTGCCGCCCCATTGCTGAATATCTACAGGGATGAGTGCCATCCGGCTGCATATGTCATGGGTTTCCGGGTTGTCCAGCCCGCGGATCAGTCCATCTTTAAGCAGAACCTGGAGGATGGGGTTGCGTTCAAACATGGTTATCCGGCAGCCAAGCGAGGCCAGAATAAAGCTGTCACGCCCGAGACCGGCGGTTGCATCGATGACCCACGGGCATTTATTGCTTTTTAACCCTATGGCGCGGCTCAAGGCCTGCTGCCTACCGCCGCCGTGCTGTCTGCGGTAAGTGAGGGCGCTGCTGTTGAAATCAATGTAAAATGGTTTTGCAACAGTGGTGGTGTCGACCAGCTCCACATGGGTGGGGTGGACCGTGAGGAGGTGGGTGAAGGTTGCCGGCCCTGTGATCAGGGGGAGTCCCAGCTCTTCCGCCAAGAGTTGGGCACGGAGTGCTGCTTCAGGCTCATGGTAGGTTACAGCGATGGATAGCGGTTCTGTTTTGACAGATATCATGAAAAATCGGGGTTATCAAAGGGGAGAGAATGGTGTAGTATATAGTGTTGTATTGATTGATATGTCAAGTGACTTGGCAAGAATAACGAGTGGAGTCGCAAGAGAAAAAATCCCAGGCGAGAATCAAAGACAATGGATTTACAGCATAAAAATGAGCCGCAGGTGGTGGCAATCATCCCTGCCCGTTATCATTCAAACCGGTTTGAGGGTAAACCCCTGCATGAAATCTGCGGGAAACCCATGATTCAGCATGTGTATGAGCGGGCCCAGGGGGCAGCGCTTCTCACCCGTGTGGCTGTGGCCACGGATGATGAACGCATTGCCGACTGTGTGCGGGGCTTTGGCGGAGAGGTGGTGATGACCAGCCGCGATCATGTTTCCGGCACGGACCGGCTGGCTGAGGCGGCGAACCTCATGGATATTGCCGAGCAGGATGTGGTGGTGAATATTCAGGGGGATCAGCCCTGTTTCCACACCGAGATTGTTGAACAGGTGGCGCGTCCCCTTCTTGATGATCCATCCCTGCCCATGTCCACCCTGATTTATAAGATTGTCCGCAAGGAAGAGATCCACGACCCCAATCATGTGAAAACCACCTTTGATCGCCATGGCATGGCCTTGTATTTTTCCAGGGCGCCCATTCCGTTCCAGCGTAATCCTGAGGATTCACCGTCACCAACCTATTATAAACATCTGGGATTCTATGCCTACCGCAAGGGATTTCTCCTTAGTTTTGTAGGGTGGCCGGAGGGGGAGTGGGAACGGTTTGAGAAGCTTGAGCAGCTCCGTGCCCTGGAGTATGGCTATCGCATCAAGGTGGTGCTGACGGAACATGATTCGGTTGAGGTGGACACCCCGGCCGATGCCAAGCGGGTGGAAGCAGCGTTGTGTAAGGGGTAGGGATTGCAGAGTTGGTCTGGTTTTTTGGTTCTATGCTAGAATAATGCTTCGGCACCTAAATATTTAAATAATTAGCCACAGAATCCACGGAAAACACGGATAAAAACTTCTGTGTTTTCCGTGGATTCTGTGGCTAAAAAAGAAAATGTTAGGAATGATGAAGTAATATAAAGATTAAACACTTTTCTTCACTATTTAATTGCCGAAGCAATAATGAATAAGAAGATATAAGGAATGAGAACATGAGAAAGAAAATTACAATTATTGGTGCTGGAAATGTTGGGGCCACTGCGGCCCATTGGGCCGCGAGCCGTGGTATTGGTGATGTGGTTCTCCTTGATGTTGTGGAAGGTGTGCCCCAGGGTAAGGCGCTGGATCTGTCCCAGTCTGGCCCGGTGGATATGTTTCCCGGCATGGTTATGGGTTCCAATGATTATGCGGATTCGGCAGATTCCGATGTGATTATCATCACCGCAGGTCTTGCCCGCAAGCCCGGCATGAGCCGTGATGATCTTTTGGCCAAGAATGTGTCCATTGTTAAATCCTGTGCAGAGCAGGCGGCCATCCACTCACCCGATGCGGTTCTGATTGTGGTGACCAATCCCATTGATGCCATGGTTTACACGGGCTTCAAGGTCTCTGGTTTCCCCAAGGAGCGGGTGCTTGGTATGGCTGGAGTGCTCGATTCTGCCCGCTATCGTACCTTTCTGGCCCAGGCCCTGGGCGTTGCTCCCCGTGATGTCAACGCCATGGTTATGGGTATTCATGGCGACAATATGATCCCCCTCATCCGTCTGGCCAATGTGTCCGGTGTGCCGGTGACTGATCTCCTTTCCGCCGATGAGCTTGCTGCCATTGTGAAACGGACTCAAACCGGCGGGGCTGAGATCGTCAACCATTTGAAAACAGGTTCCGCCTTTTATACCCCGGGTCTTGCCGCTGTTGAGATGGCTGAAGCGGTTTTGACTGACTCCAAGCGTGTCCTGCCGTGCGCGGCGTATCTTGAAGGTGAGTTTGGTATTTCCGGCTGTTTCCTCGGTGTGCCCGTAGTGATTGGTGAGAAAGGGATTGAGCGTATTCTCGAATTTGATCTCACCGATGATGAAAAGGCGGCCATGCTGGAATCTGAGGCGGCGGTGCATGTGCAGATGAAAGCCACAGGGTTGTAGGTTTTTTTGGGGTTAGGGGTTAGGTGTTTTTTTTACCCCTTACCCCTCACTCTTCACTCCTCACCACTGCACAAACTTATTTGCCTCTGGAACTAGCCATTCTTAATCTCTAAAGCCGCAAAGCCTCCCCAAATCTATGGTTGCAACAACATCACATAAACAGTCTGAAACGGATCCCATTGCTGCCTGTTTGCAGAAGGTGAAGGGTGCACGTTTTAGTCCCCTTGACCTCTTGCCTCGGCGTACCCTGGTGGAAAAACTCATTGAGCTGGTGCTCTCAGGTTCTCCTGTGGGTAGTGGTGCGATGAAGAATTACCTTGATGAGATGAGCCGCGTGGTTCAGGCGGTGGATACCTCTGATCTGAACGTGGTGGTATTTGGCGGGGGGAGCGGCCTTTCCAACGTTGTTGGCGGAGATGCGAACAACGCTGAGTGGCGGGATAAGCCTTTTTCAGGTCTTAAAACCCTCTTCCCGAAGACAAAATCCGTGGTCTGCGTCACCGATGATGGCGGCTCCACAGGGGAACTGTTAAAGGATCTTCCCCTCATCGCCCTTGGTGATATCCGCCATGTGATGGTGTCTTCCATTCAGAAAACGCGGCTCGTGCAGAAGTATAATGTGCGCAATAGTCTAAGGGTGGCCGGATGTTTGCAGCGTTTATTTAATTACCGTTTTACTGTTCCGCCATCCTCAGTGGATGCGCTTCTTGCCGGGTTTTCCGGTGATTTTGGTCTGTTGCCCCCTCAACTGGGTGCTGCTCTGCGCGAGTTGCTTGATTTTATCTTTATTGACCCCAGATTAAAAGTCACCCTGAGTCGCCCCCATTGTCTGGGGAATCTGCTCCTGGCCGCTGCCATCTATCGCCAGGTAGAGCCCACTGCTCTAAAGCCGACGTCTGAAGCCATGGTGGCCGGGATTCATTGGCTCAGTGAGCTGCTTGGTTGTGGTGAAGAATCCGTATTGCCGTGTACGACAACATCGGCCCACCTGAATGTTTTGTACTCCAATGGCGTATTGGTGGCCGGGGAATCCAAGTCCTCCCTTGGTCGGCGCAATGCCGCCATTGACCGGGTCTTTGTGGAGTTTGCCGGGGAACCCCATGTCCCTGACGGGGTTATCGAGGCCATTGGCGCGGCTGATCTCATCCTCTTTGCCCCCGGGAGTTTGTACACCTCCATTATCCCGGTGATGCAGCTGCCGGCCATTCCCCGGGCGATTCGGAAGAATAGTAAGGCCTTGAAGGTGCTTGTTGCCAATCTCTGGGTGCAGAAGGGTGAAACCGATCTGGTCTGGAATGATATGCGCCGCCGCTTTCATGTCTCAGATATGATCAATGCGTACGATCGCAATATCCCCGGCGGAGTTGCTGAGTTGTTCAGCCAGGTCTTACTCTTGGGCTTGCAGGATATTCCAGGCTCCATTCTCCAAAGTTATGCTGTTGAAGAGAAGGTGCCTATTTTCCTTGACCGCGATGCCGTCTGGAAGCAGGGGTTGCTGCCTATTGAGGCCAAGATTTTCTCGGAATCAGCATTAAAGCACCGTTTGGTTCAGCATGATCCTGAAAATCTCGCCCGGGCCATGAAGACCCTGTGGGCGGTGCGTAACCATGCCCAGCGTGAAGATGTTGTTCGGGTTGCGGCTGATAATGGTGATGATGCGATCCTGGTTTGTAATAACCGTTTGACCCCTGATGAGCGTCTCCATGAGTTCGCCAGAATTCTTGAGATACCCATGGAGGATGCAGTGCGTAAGGCCTTGCTCGCTCTGATTTGGAACCACAGGGATATTCGCAGGGATCATTTCCAGAATGTTAGAGGGGTTGCCCTTCTGGGGCAGTCTGACTGGCAGCGGAATCAGCAATGGGACAGGATGTGCTCTTATTTTGACCCTGAAGACGGGTTGATCAAGATTCGGGAGGATGTGTTTCACGACCCGGCCCGTCAGGAATTGGCGTTATTGGTCGGGTTGGGACAATCCCTGCTGGGGAATTATGCCAGAGACAAGGGTATGTTCCCCATTGAGGTTGAAGGTGACCGGGTCGGGCAGATGTATATGCTGACCTTGCAGTCGTCAGAGGAGTGGCAAAGTTTTTTCACTCCGGAAGAGGTTGTCACCTATCTGCATCTTGTCCGCATGCGCCGGATGGAGAATGAGGATGTGTTTACCCGTCTGGTGAATGGTGAAGAGGGGTTCACGCCCCCCGGGATGCTCATGGGGCTTATCTTTGCCTGGTATCTTGATAACAGCCTTGCTGCCCATATCGAATATAAGATGTCCATCACCCGTTTACCCGGTTCCAGTCTGGTGCCTGAGCAGATTAAGATGCTTGAACGTCGTAAGCAGATGATTGCATTTTTCCGCACCGTGGTCTTTCGCCATAACTCCCCTCTCTCTTCCTGACGCTATGAGCTTGATACAGAAGATGCTGGCAGCTGAATGTCTGGATCCCCATGGTGAGGTGCGTTTTGTGGTGATTCTGCAATGCACTTCTGCAGCCGATGTTCAGCGCTGCAGAGCGGCTTTTTTAAATATTGCAGGTGAGATGCATAGTGAGGAGGTCCAGGCAGGCTATTGCTTTCTTTTTACGGCTCAAGGGGGAGCAGAGATCGATCCTGTTTTGTCTGTCATCCGCGCGCTTGTCCATGCAGAGCAGACTGGGATTGAGCTTGTTGAAACAAAACTTGTGAATCTGGAGGGGACCAGTGCGGCTCAGCATGCATTTACCTTTGTCGCCACGGGTGAACCCGGTGAAACCACCATTATCCTTGCTCCAACCCATGCCTTTGGTTCAGGTGATCATCCCTCCACCGGTCTTGCCATTGAGTTTCTCGAGCAGCTGTCCCCCCTGGCGGGGAATGTCCTGGATGTCGGCTGTGGCACAGGGGTTCTTTCTCTTGTGGCAGCAAAACTTGGCGCAGCATCGGGCCTCGGTGTGGATATTGACGCAGCAGGAATTCGTGGTGCGACCCGCAATGCCAGCTTAAATCATCTTGAGTCCCGGCTGCATTTTACAGATCAGCCGTTGTCAACAGTGGCTGCTTCCTTCCCGCTGATCCTCGCCAATTTAACCTGTTCTGTTTTGCACTATCTTTTAGGTGATATTTCCTCCCTGGCAACCCAAGGCGGCATGCTTGTTGTCTCAGGTCTGCAGGGACGGCAGGGGGCAGAGGCGGAAGAATTTCTCGGTGAATTCGGCTGGCAGGTGAGAGAACGGAAATCTGCCGGAAAATGGCAGGCGCTGCTCGCAGTGAAGTCTGGCAACTAAGCAGTTGTAAAAAAAACAACCTGGCCAACGATATGAGTATTATTGGTTTTGCCAGAGTTTCAGCGTGAAGTTTACGGTTCAAGGTAAAACGAATCAGATAACGTCAACATCCACGAACTGTAAACGGTAAACTGGCAACTGTAAACGGTAAACTGGCAACTGTAAACTGAACCGAGTATCCCCTGAGTTAAAAGCCCCGTGTTTCATTGGGCCATAACTGGGTGTGGAGCTGCAGTTGCAGCCTGACGGGGAGCTGGTCACGCAGAAGCCACTCGGCAAGGTCTGAAGGCTGGAGCTGCGGCTGAACCGGGGAAAAGAGGATGGCGGTCTGCTGCTGTTTCCCTGTATTGTCTGAGAAATGGGTTTGGATGAAGGTTCTGGCCCATTCATAATCGGCTTCTGAGCTGAGAACAAACTTCACCTCGTCATGGCGTGCAAGCAGTGCAATATTGGCAAGGTGGAGCTTGTCAGCCATGTTTGAGCCCGGACATTTAACATCCATAATTTTTATGACGCCGGCCGGGACATGGGCCAGGCTCAGGCTGCCGTTGGTTTCCAGGAGAACAACCCGTTGCCGCTCCACAAGATTCTGCATCAGGGGATATACTGCTTCCTGCAGGAGTGGCTCCCCCCCTGTAATCTGCACGAGACGCACCGAGTAAGAGTCGACAAAGTCAAGGATCTGCTGCAGATCCATAAGGGTGCCCTGTTCCTCATAGGTGTAGGTCGCGTCACAGTAGGAACAGCGCAGGTTACAGCCGCTTAAGCGAATAAAAATGCAGGGATAGCCCGCATAACTGGATTCCCCCTGAATGGAGTAGAACAACTCACTGATATTCAGGGATTCTGAACTGGCCACCCTCAGTCGTCTTCGCGGTAGATAACACCGGAGGATGGGGTTTCACCCACCAGAATGGAGTACACCTTGTACCGCTCTGTTTTTAATGACGGCTTCAGGGTGTTAAAGATATACACGGCCAGGTTTTCAGAGGAGGGGTTTTTATCCAGAAAACTGGGGTGTTCATTAAGGTCGCAGTGGTCAAGGTCATCCATGACAACCTCAACGGCATTTTTTATGGTACGGAAATCAACCCCCATGCCCAGTTCGTCAAGTTCTGTGGCCCGGACTGTAACCCGAACGTTCCAGTTATGGCCGTGGGGATGTTCGCAATTTCCAGGATAATTCCTGAGGTGATGTCCGGCTGAAAAATGGGTGTCAATAAATATGTCAAACATGTGCGGAACTCCTTTGTGTTAGGGTGTCTTTAGCTCAATAAAACCTTTCAGGTGGACTTAAAAATTGACTTGAGAAGTCCCTGTAAAACCGTTACAACAGTTTCAAAGAATAAACCATGAAGAGTTGCAGGTTACCACGAAAATATGATTATTTCGCGGTGGTTCGTGAATCCCCCTTTATTTATATCCGTTGAAGGAGAAGACAATGGCATTTATTGCCCCGTTTCGTGCTGTACGTTTCAATCCGGCTAAGGTTGAAAAGATGGAAGATGTGGTTTCTCCTCCCTATGATGTTATTGACCCTGCGGCCCAGGCGGCGCTTGAAGCCAAAGATCAGTATAATATGATCAAGCTTGACCTTACCAAGCGGGGGGGGACTGAAATTTCGGATGAACGGTATGACGGCGCGCGGGAGACCTTTGGCAAGTGGCAGGAGGACGAGGTGCTGATCCGCGACGAAGTTCCGGCAATCTACCTCTATCATATTGATTATACCCTGCCGAACGGCACGGTCTTCCGCCGCAAAGGTTTGTCTGCCATGGCCCGTCTCCATGAGTTTTCAGAGGGTATTGTCAAGCCCCACGAGAAAACCTTCCGCGGCGTGACGGACGACAGGCTCCGCCTCATTGATACCTGTCAGGCCCAGTTCAGCCAGATTTTCTCACTCTACTCCGATGAGAATAATGAGGTGATGCAGACCCTGGAACAGGGGATGGCTGAAGAGCCTCTCTGTTCAGCCACGGATCAGGATGGTTGTGTGCACTCCATCTGGGCGGTGACGGATCCTGAGATTCTGGCCAAGGTGCAGGGGCTGTTTGCTGATAAACCCCTGTACATTGCTGACGGCCATCATCGCTACACCACCTCCCTGCGTCTGCGGGAAACCATGAAAGAGCGTGAGGGCAGTGTTCCTGAAGAAAGTCCCTATAATCATATCATGATGTACCTCTGTCCCATGGAGGATAAGGGGTTGTCAGTGCTGCCCACCCATCGTCTGGTCCATTATCCCGGGAAAATTTCCACGGTCCAGTTAGTTGAGAAGATGAGCGGCTCCTTCGGGGTCGAGGAAATAAAAAACGGCACCCGGGAAGCTCAGATTGCCGAGGTTCTGGTGCGTATGGAAGATGCGCGGTCTAATCACACCGCCTTTGGGATGTATGACCCGGCTGAGGACCGTTGTTTTCTTTTGACCTTGAAAGATGGGGCCATGGATCGGGAACTGGGGATTGGTGGTTCTGAGGTGTTGCGCGCCCTGGATGTGGTGGTGCTTTCCGATCTCATTATTGACAAGATCCTCGGCCTCTGTCATGAGAAATGTGACGATGAAGATCTCATCCAGTATTATGCCGATCCGGATGAAGCCCTTGATGCTGCGGTGAAGAAATCAACCACTACGGATGCGGAGAGTCCTATTCTCTTTTTGATGAATAATACCCCGGTGAAGCAGGTGCAGGATGTTGCGGATCAGGATTTGTTCATGCCCCATAAATCCACCTATTTTTATCCCAAGGTGCTCACCGGTCTGCTCTTGAATAAAATTGTACCTGATGAAGCATATTCGCAATTATAAGACGCTGTTGCCGCGTCAGAGCGGTATGTTGAAGAAAAAATTCCTCTAAAGCGATGTCGCCTGTTGGTGATATCGCTTTTTTTTATGATTATCATGCCTACTTCCCCAACTATAACCAATGATTATCTCTTTAATGGTGCCCTCGTGTGTCATCAGCATGAGAATGGCTATCATTTTTCCATTGATGCGGTGCTCCTGGCCCATTTCTGT
This sequence comes from Desulfobulbaceae bacterium, assembly GCA_027859235.1. Classification (GTDB taxonomy): domain Bacteria; phylum Desulfobacterota; class Desulfobulbia; order Desulfobulbales; family SURF-16; genus JAJRUT01. The sequence continues at coordinate 12,067 of JAQIBE010000174.1, read as the reverse complement.
ACAGTAAAAAAGGCAAATTCGGTGGTGGATTTAGGGGCAGGATGTGGCGTGATCGGGCTGGTTCTGGCCCATCGTTATCCGGACTGTTACATTACCAGTGTTGAAATGCAGGAGGACTTGTGTACCTTGATTGCGGCCAATATTCACAAGAATAAATTTGGCGAGAGAATGTCCTGTGTGCTGAGTAATGTTGCTCATATTCGCCAAGTACTGCCATCTGAAACTGCAGATCTTGTGGTGTGTAACCCCCCCTATGGTGTTCTTGCCTCTGGCCGTTTGAACAAGGGTGATGAAAGGACCATTGCCCGGCATGAAGTTCATGGTGGGCTTGGAGATTTCATGCGGGCGGCATCCTACAGCGCAAAAAATAGGGGTAGAGTGGCCTTTATTCTCCCTGCTTCACGACTACCGGAATTGCTCATCACCATGGCAGAATGTCGTCTCCAGCCGAAACGGATGCAGGTGGTGCATTCCTATCCCGGCGGACCGGGTAAGCTCGTATTGGTTGAAGGGGTGAAGAATGGTGGAGCGGAACTTACCCTGCTGGAACCCCTCTATGTCTATACCGAGAAAAATGGACCCTATACCTCTGCTGTGGCGCAGATGCATGAATCATCATTCTCTTGAGGAGTCCTCATGAGCTGGAAATAAAAAACGAGCTGCCGTTCAGAGAGAAGGCAACTCGTGGGAGGCGCAGGGGAAGGGGGATTCCCCTGCTGGGGAGAGAGAAAATAATCAGAACTTATACTTCATGTCAACCTGGTAGAGCTTGACTTCGTCGCCGTCATTATTGGTCCCATCATCTTCAAGGGTCGCATAGAACTGGCCTGTAACACCCATGGACCAGTTTTTGGTGAATCCGTAGCTTGCGCCGAGTTTGAAACCTTCAACGTTCGTGCTGTCGAGTCCTGTTCCGAAGTCCGCATCCTTGATTTTACCGAACATGGAATCTGCTTCAACATGGGCGTAGGCCGCGCTTACTTTGACCGCGCCAATTTTGGCCTGGGCACCAAGAACGTAACCGAGGGTTTCAGCTTCAGGATCAAGCGTGCCGCCTAATGTTCCCTGGCCCACATTGCCGTCAGCGCCGAAGTTCTGCCAGATCTGGGTATAAAGATCAATTTTTTCCTTTCCGGCCGGGATGGTGAGTTTGGCGTAGATATCACCAACCATGAATTTATAATCATCGCCAACAGTGTCGCCGTAGTATTCATCAGCAATACTTGATTCCCAGTTTTGCAACCCTGCGGCGGCGAGGAGTTTCATGTCGCCGATCTTAGCGTTCCAGCCGACCTGGCCAGCACCCAGCATACCGGTACCTTCAGTCTCGTTGTTACTGTCACCGTCACCACCGTAATAGCGGACGGCGTATACACCACCGGTTACAAATGGTCCGGTCTTGTCGCCGTACTGCAGGGTCAAACCAATGGGGCGAACATCGCCGTCCCAAAATAACCAGCTGGTCTCGTACGGGTTTTTTTGCTGACCGGCTGTTATGGCAAAATTGCCCATCGTATGCTTTGCATACGCATAGTCTAAACGGATATCACTGGTTTCAAATACTTTTGAATCTGACCAGGTGGCGTTTGTGGAGGTGGCATCAGATCCGCCTGAGGCAAGACCAACACCCACTTCAAAGTTTTCAACTTTATTCTGCCAGACACCGCCGATACGGACACGGCTGCGCAGTCTGTTTTTGTTGTCGTCCGTCTTACCGTTTCTGGAACGGTCACGGTGCTCGTAGCGCAACCGCAGGTCGCCTTTGATTTTAAGCTGATCAATGGCTGAGTTTGCCAGAGTGATATTGCCGGTTTCGGTGCTCTTCTGTCCCTGTTGTGCCTCAAGGGAGTCAATATGCTCCTGTTGAGCCATGACTTTATTGGTTAGATATTCAAGCTTGTTGAGGATTTCCTCTTCCGTTGCTGCGCCGGCAGAGGCCATGGCTGGAAAGAGAAGGGATGTTGCAAGTAACGCGGTGATCTTTAATGTCTTCTTCATGCTTAATTTCTCCATATACGCTTAATGAAATTTGGAAAAAGCAAAGACTGTGCAAAGAAAACTATACGGATTAAGTCGTATCCCCCCAGTTTTCTAAAACAGTTCAATGTTTTCGATTGAGGGAGAAAGTACTATGGGATGTTTAGGGAATGATGTGGGAATTGTTAAGAATGTGTGAGAAAAAAAGCAGGTCATTTTAAGATGTTAAAATGACCTGCCTGTGCTACTGGATAAGAATTACGAGAAATCAGCCGAGCTCAATAAGCCCCTGGGCGGCAAACTCAATGGAGGGGTCAAGGCCCAGGGCCAGTTCAAAATGTTTAATGGCCTCTTCACGGTTGCCGAGCATCTTATAATTTACGCCGATGTTGGCGTAATCAATGGCAGATGACGGGTGAAGATGCACGGCCCGTTTGAAGCGGGTAATGGCTTTGTCGTACTGTGCAAGTTTGAAATAGCAGACCCCGAGGATGTTGTGGAAGTCGGGGCGCTCGTCATCAATGGCACGTCCTTTATTGATGGCTGTGATGGCCTCATCATACCGGCCAAGGGTTTTAAGGGTGTCGCCGAGAAAGGAGTAGATGTAGGGGATGTCCTCTTCTTCAGGGCTCAGGGTCAGGGCTGTGTTGAAATGGTGCAGCGCCTCTTCCAGGAGACCCTGGCTGACAAGATTTTTGCCCAGATAAAAGTCGATATAATAGGCCTCGGGGAGAACTTCACGCATCTGCAGCAGCTGCATGGTGGAGAGGTCAATGTCGGTCACTTGTTCTGTAACAAGTTTTGCCGCAAACAGACCCACATTGCTGATCCGTGAACGTTCACGGAAATGACAGCCCGGGACAATGGTATAGGTGGCAGGTATTTTGAGTCCAGGGTGGGTGACATCCACCACATAGACATCAAGGTCAATATTGGCTAAGGCCTTGAGGCAATTCTCCATTTCCACCTTCATATTGTCATCACTGAGGTCAGGGATGTCGGTGATGGCGATGGTTTTGCCGGGATGGGTCACGTAACGGATTTCATCCATGGACAGAGGTTTTGGCAAGCCGCTGGCCACATAGTTGGCTGAGGAGTTGAAATCACCGGCCAGCTGAGCGACCTCGGTTAGGCCGCGGATAAGCGCCTTTTCAGCTCCTGCTGTGGTGCCTGCGGTGTAAACAATCTCACTGGTCTCGGGGAAGGTGGTGCGGTCAATACAGAGGGCGCCAATGGTTGGGATTCCCGTGTCCAGCGAGAAATCATTGAGGTAAACTTCAATGCCGTGTCTGGTGAATTTATCGATGAGTTCCTGTGAAACCGGATCGGTAATGGAACCCAGATCAATGGCCGGGGTCTGCAGCTGTTCATGGGTGATGACCGCACACACATGGCGTTCAACAATCTCACTCAAACCCTGGAGCATGGCCTCTTCGTAGGTGTTGCCGGCTGACGGGCCATTAAATTCGTTAATGGCGTAGAACCAGCTGAAGGGCATGAGGGTTTCCTCGTCACGGCTGATGTTATTGGCCCAGACCCATTGGATGGGGATATCTTTAATCAGCTCGAGCAGGGTTTCTTCACTGGTGCTGGTATCATGTACGGACAATAGCCATTTATCCAGGGGCAGGATGGGGTAGCCCTGAGCAAGCATCTCTCCATAGGTAGCGGTAATGAAATTATCCGGATCCTGCATGAAGGAGAAGAAGGAGAAGCGTTCGCCAAGCTCCATACAGGCTGAGGCTCGGGACTGCTCAGGGGTGGAGCCTTTGCCCATCTGCTTCTTGTTGCCGATGGTGGCCTCGGCATCTTTCCCGCAGACACTGAAGTAGACGGGGATATCAAGTCTGCCGTTATCAATACGTGTAATCTCTTTTAATACATCAAGATTATTCTCTTTTAACCGTTTCTTGAAACGGGCAACGGTCTCCTCAGGGGAGCAGGACTTGTCCTGGTCGTAGGTGTAATGCTTAAAGCTGTCTTGGAGGCGGATAATTCGTTTTTTCATTTTTTCGGGTGCGTACATGGTGAATATTCTGTGGCTATGACTAAATCATAAGGATATTGAGTTGCTTAGAATAACGGCGGATTAAAATACCCGTATCGTAATTCGGGAAAGCGTTTCTTTACCTCATTGAGCCAGTTTTGTATACCCATGGGTTTTTCTTTTGCCGGGTGCTGGACCACGTCAAAATACCAGTCCGGGTCCATGTTGAGATTGCGAAGCTGAATGAGATCAGGACGATACAAATCAACCATGTCGCAAAAAGCGTCATATTCGTCCGGGTCATCGGTGAATCCGGGCAGCATAAAATAATTTATAGAAACATGCTTTCCGGCCTTTTTCATCGCCAGAATGGATTCCAGGACATTTTTAAAGCTGAATCCCTCAGGGTTATAATAGAGGGTGTGGCACCCTTTTCTGGCTGAATTAATGGAGACCCGAATTGAATCGAGCCCTGCATGGGCCAAACGTTCAACCGCTTCCGGCAGACTTGAGTTGGAGTTCAGGTTGATGGTTCCTTGACTGGTCTGTTTACGGATAATCCGAATGGCCTGTTCAATAATATCCGCCTGCAGGAGGGGTTCCCCTTCACAACCCTGGCCGAAACTGACGATGCCATGGGGGGCCTTGGCAAAATGATTTAAGGCAACCTCGGCAATTTCCTGGGGGGTGGGGACAAATTGCAGCCGATCCTGGGTGGATGGACAACAGCCCGAAGGCTGCAGGGAAATACATCCCACACAGTTGGCATTGCAGCCAGGGGAGGTGGGGAGGGGCGCTTCAAAACGTCCAAGGAATAAATTTTTAGCCGCAGGGCAGCCATAGGTGAGACAGCATTTGCCCAGATGTTGAATGAGGCGGTTGTTTTTATAGGCACTAAGTTGCTTGTTGGTGGCTTCGGCAATATCTTTGTCTGAAAATTTATCAAATTCCTGGCGCTGATCCTGGTCACTGCGAAAGCCGCAGACCCAGAACTGATCATCCAACCAGCCGATGGCGGTGTAGGCAAAGAGCGGGAGGTGGGATGGATCAGACTGATCCTTTTCAAAGGCGGCTGTGTAAATGGCGGTATGGGCCGGGGACATGAATCCCGCCACCGCTTGAATACCTAGATGAGCCCCCTCGGGGTTTTCATTCACCAGCACCGGATCGCCACTGACAGGCTCAATGCCGATGGGCATTCGGTTTGGCAAAACAAAGACGTCGCTTCCCGCGGGGAGGGGAATAATGTCGGTCAGCTCTGGTCTGAAAAACCAGCGGCCAGCTCGGCCTGCCATTTCTACATCGGGCAGATCTAAAATTTCGCCCTGGCTATTGGCATACACCATGTTGGGAATCTTATGGGGGTGGACTGGTTTTGACGGCATGGTATTTTTTGAGAGGTCTTGTTGTTAAAAGAAAATCTGATTACCACCGAACATCAGCCAATGATATGAGCATTATTGGTTTTGACAGGGTTTCAGCGTGAAGTTTACAGTTTACAGTTTACGGTTCAAGGTGAAACTAATCAGATAACGTCAACATCCACGAACTGTAAACGGTAAACTGGCAACTGTAAACTTGTTGGAATGACAGAATATTGTTTACCACTCTCTAAGTTAGGCTGAAGTTGGGTGGTAATCATGAAAGAAAAAAGCCACTTAAATATGTTTTAAGTGGCTTTGAGTTTATACACGGTTCTCGCTCTTGGTTCGTGGTCTCAGATCAATTCTCAGGTCTGATTTTATCGAGAATGGAGTCTACGGCCAGAAAGATTTCCCGGTCATCGCCGAAAATATCTTCAATCTGCGGGTGATTGATCAAATCTTCAATGATGTGCTGGGTAATATAGAGGCTCATGAAATTCGGGTCTGCCGCCAGGTGGCGCAGAGGCGCAATTTTAAAGTTCAGATCAAACTCATCCATGTCACGCATGTCCTGAAAGAGTTTCGCGAAATGTTCACGAATATCGCCGACCGAATTGGTTTCAATGACATGGGCATCGAGTAAGCGCTGCACCAGACGTGTTGATAATTCGTCAGAGTGTTTCTGGGCAAGTGTAAGCATGATGCGACGTTCTTTTTCACGATTACGGTCAATGGAACGTACAGCCCGGTCGCCAGAACCGTATGGATTATGTGCATAGTTTCCCATGGGGATACTCCTTGTATGTCGTTATGAAAAGCATATTCCCTATCTGCTTGTATTTACAGGAGAAAACAGTAATCCGTTTCCTGTGCCGCATTGCTTTATAGAGATGCTTGGTAACTATTTTAATAAAGTACACTTCTACACGTAAGGCGTAAAATCATCCACTGAAATTTCAGTAAAATACAAATTAATAATCTGGTGACCGGTGTTGAATTTTTGCCAGGGTACTTTTTTTCTGGTATAGAAAATCTGTTTCCATGGGATTAAATTTAGAGGAGGCTCCTTGTGCGGGAGTAAAATATATGAGTGAAAAGAAAATGAGTGTGACGGTTTTATTGCCAGCAGGACGGCTTCCCCTTGAAATCATGGGACGTATTCATGGTTTTGCCATGAAGTATGATCTCGGCGTGTATTGTTCCACGGCCCAGAATCTCCGTTTGCTTGAAGTGCCTGAGTCAAAGGTGCAGGAGATTAAGGATGATCTCACGCCCCTCGGGGCAGATTTTAAAGGACCTGGCAAGTTTCCGCTGCCGCGCGTTTGTGTCGGCAGTCCCCATTGTAACCTGGCCCTTATTGATATGGTTCCGTTAAACTCCGCAGTTATGGCTCGCTTTGGTGACCGGAAGAACGTGAAGGCTAAGTTGAAAATTGCTCTTTCAGCCTGCCCCCTTTGCTGTTCCGGGGTGAAGACGACAGATATTGGTGTCGTTGCCACCAAGAACGGCTTTGAACTCTTTGTTGGCGGTAAAGGTGGTCCATTTCCTAAAATCGGTCGCCGTATGCTGCGGGAAGCCACTGAGGAAGAGATTTTGGCTGCCATCGGTGTTCTGGTTGATTTTCATGATCTTAAAACCGTGACAAAGCAGCGGATGTATAAGCTGCTTGATGATCCTGCATTTCCCTTTACGGAAGTGTAGGGTGGTCTCTGCAGGCCAGATCTGTTGTCATGCTGTCTGACGGGAAAATGTTACGGATGGGTGGTCGAATATTCCTCAATAATAAAAAAAACCCTTTTCTGTATTCAGAAAAGGGGTTTTTTTACTTTTTCCTAAAGTGTTATCAGCCTTTAAAATAACGCTTCAATAAACCGGCAAAGCCCATACCGTGCCGGGCTTCGTCCTTACACATTTCGTGTACGGTATCGTGGATGGCATCGTATTCCAGCTCTTTTGCCCTGGTGGCAATCGCCTTTTTACCAGCACAGGCACCATGTTCTGCAGCCACACGTGCCTTGAGATTGGCCTCTGTATTCTCTTCAAGAACGTCACCAATTAACTCGGCGAATTTTGCAGCATGTTCCGCTTCTTCAAAGGCGAAACGCTTGTACACTTCAGCAATTTCAGGATATCCCTCACGGTCAGCCATACGGCTCATGGCAAGGTACATCCCAACTTCAGTACATTCCCCCGCAAAATTGGCCTTGAGTCCTTCCATGATTTCAGCATCGCAGCCTTGAGCTACCCCTACGACGTGCTGGTCAGCCCATTCCAGGGAATCACCCACCACTTCGGTGAATTTGGCTGCAGTCGCATTGCAATGGGGACATTGTTCAGGGGGGGTATTACCTTCTTGTGTATAGCCGCACATAGTACATGTAAATTTTTTCATAATGATCTCCAGAAGTTAGTATAGGTTGAATTTTCTTATTGATAATCATTATTAACTGAAATCAATCTGTTCGTCAATTATTATTATGAAGAAGGAGTGATTCGGGATATCTGCCAAGGTGGTAGGACAGAGTAGGATTTATGCGGTTGGGGCTAAAATGTTTTATTCCCTATTAACTGAAATCAACCTGTTCGTCAATTATTATGAAGAAGGAGTGATTCGGGATATCTGCCAAGGTGGTAGGGCAGGGTAGGATTTATGCGCTTGGGGCTAAAATATTTTATCCCCTGCAGGGACAGGTGGAGCTGCTGGTCTGATCCCTGCCTATGCCACTGCAGGTTGCCACCTAATCCATTGTAAGGTAAAGCAGTTTTCGTCTTTGTTTTTTTTGCATCTCATTTCAGGCATGGTATAGTGCTTTCCTTAGAATTATCCCCATATGTTATTGCTGAGTGAGTTGCAGTTGCGACTCTCCTGTTTAAATTTTTTGAGGTATTATCAATGCGTATTATGGCACGGCATTTTGGCCCGTTTTGTTTAATTTTTTTCGCGTTCCTCCTCTTTGACATGAGTTGTCTGGTCAATAATGCGGACGCCCGTTCCCGCGGTGGCGGTCGATCCTTCTCCCGCTCAAGAACCACCACCCGTCCAACTCAAACCACGCGTCCAAGGACGAATAGAGGAAGCTTTGGCCGTGGCTTAGCTGGAGGATTGGTTGGCGGTGCCATAGGTTCAATGCTTTTTGGTTCCATGTTCGGTGGGGCTGGTATGGGTGGCAGTGGTATCGGTCTCTTGCAGATCCTTATTTTCGGGGGATTATTTTTCTTTATCTTTAAGAAGATTAATCCTGGGGTAAAACGACGTGATCCTGCCGGGCAACAATCCGTATATGGTCAGTATGATGCCCCTGTGGAAACACCACTTGAGCAGGGGATTGCTGAGCTCCGTCAATCTGATCCAGATTTTGATCCGAAATATTTTTCAGAAGTGGCACAGGATGTATTCTTTAAGGTGCAGGCAGGCTGGATGCGTCGTGATATCTCTTCTTACAAGCATCTCTTAGGTGATACCCTGATTCGGGAATATGAAGATCAATTTGCCACCATGATCAAAGAAGGTCATCTCAATAAACTTGAGAATGTCGCTGTCCGTAAAGCGGACGTTGTTGAGGCGGGTGTTGATGGTGGGGATGAATTTGTTCTGGTGAATTTTGAGGCGAATCTGCTCGATTATACCGTTGATGAAACCAGTGGCGATGTGGTGAAGGGCAGTATGACTGAACCTGTGAAGTTTAATGAGAATTGGACGTGGGCCAGAGCTATTGGTGCCAGCAACTGGAAGCTTGAGGGGATTGAAGTCCTTACGGGTTAATATTATTTTCTCACTGAATTAAAAAAGGCCCAGGGGTTTCCCTGGGCCTTTTTTTTATTAACTATGCTGAAGCGCTATTTGTTCAAACATCTTCACCAGTCCGGCACATAAGGTATAAATCGATTTGATATGCAGGTTCTGGCCGCAGCATTCATCGAAAAACATGGTGAGTTCTGATTCTAAATCCTCGTCGGCTTTCTGGTAGCAGATAAGCAGGGGGATATGGGGGAGCGGATGAAGAATGAGTCCGATATCGGCCTCATATTTCTGCGTATCGGTCTCGGTGCCCATGAACAGATCAATGAGATCTGCCAATAGTTCCGGGTTCTGGTCTGCTAAAGCGCATAGAGGTTGTTCACAACGGCTGGTGAATAAGCCCTGCCAGTCAATGCCGCCTTTGAGTTCTCGAAAGGAAATCCAGTTTCCTGTAATGCCCATATGGGTTTGATGGGTGATGTAGCTGAGGATGGGTGCCTGGACCCAGGGGATAATATGGCATTCAGAGTTGAGAGCTCCTTCTTGGCTCACGCTGAATCTTTTGCCAAGGGACATGATCTCAAGCTGCCCATGCTTAACCTGGCAACCGAGAATAGGGGCAATGTCCTGAAAGTCAAGATGGGCAACCTTACCTTCCAGCTTCTCAATAAACTCGGCTCGTGTGGCTTCTTGTGTATCTGCCGGAGTCTGGTGGAGTTCTAAATGTTTGTAGTCTTCCGCATGGAAATGAGGACAGTCTTTGAATTTTTTAGAACCGGCGACCACCGCCGCAGAAAAGGCCAGGCAGGATGGCAATGAACATTGGCCGCAGTTGGTCTTGGGTGTGATTTTGTATATTGCAAGTGGTGTGAGTTTTGCCGGGGTCATTTTTGTTTGGTATGTTGTGTGTTCTATTTTAATGAAAAGAATCTTTTTCAGACTTCAGACCTTACTTCTTCTTTCTGAGCCACACATTCCCTTGAATGGAAACCGTCTCTTTCCTGGTGGGTTTTTTCTTATATAAGGCCAATCCATGCAGGAAATGCCGAAGCCATTGGTCGCCGCATTTCTTGAAATGTCTGTGGTCTGGTTTTCGGAAAAAAGCGGATAACTCTGATTTTGATACCGACGTGCCGGCAAGTTCCAGGATTTTGAGTATATCGGTGTCCTGGTAGGACAGGGCTATACGTATTTTACGTAAGATAACGTTATTGGTGATCTCTGCAGTTGGTGCTTGGTGAACGGCGTTCTGTGCAGGACCTCTATAGTAAAGGATCAACCCGTCAAAAAAACTGTTTAATAATGGATAAGAACAGAGCTCAAAGTCAGGATCGTCTTCCTTTTTGAGGAGATTGCGCAGGGTTGCATGGTCCATTTCCGCTTGACCACCAAGGAAGATCTTAATCATCTCTTTATCTTTGAGATCCAGAGAATAGCGTATTTTCCGGAGGATATCGTTAGCGAGCACGGGTTTTTATTTCCTTGGTGACAATTACAGAAAGATGGAACCGGTGGTTCCAAACAAAAAAAGAGGACTAAGATCATAATGATCCGAGTCCTCTTCTAACAGCAGGGTCTAGCTAAAGTAAAGAATTACTTGGAAGGCTCAAGTGCTGCAGCACGACCGTGGAGGAATTTGAGAGACTTCTCAACATCCGACTGGGCCAGAGCCATAAGCTCTTCAGCATGCCCAGGGTTCATCATCTTCAGCATGCGGTAACGATTTTCTGTTAAGGCATAATCAGCGAATTTGATGGTGGGTTCCTTGGAAACGATCTTCAAAGGATTCTTTCCTGCTGCTTCAAGATCAGGGTTGTAGCTGTACAGAGGCCAGTGACCACAGTCAACAGCCATCTTTTGTTGCTCAAGACCCTTGGTCATGTTGATGCCGTGGTTAATGCAGTGTGAGTAGGCAATGATCAGACTTGGTCCATCATACGCCTCTGCTTCGGCAATACATTTGGCAACGTGGGCAGGATTAGCACCCATGTTCACCTTGGCAACGTAAACATTACCGTAGGTTGCGAAGATCATGCCGATATCCTTCTTGGCCATCTTCTTACCGCCGGCAGCAAATTGCGCGGTGGCAGCACGGGGAGTGGACTTGGACATCTGACCACCGGTGTTGGAATAAACCTCAGTATCAAGGATCATGACATTGACGTTTTCGCCGGAGGCGAGAACGTGATCAAGACCACCGTAACCGATATCATAGGCCCAGCCGTCACCACCGAAGATCCAGCATGACTTTTTAACCAGATAATCAGTAACAGGCATGAGGCGCTTGGCAAGAATATTGTCTTTACTGGCAGCAAGCTTGGACTTTAATTTACCAACACGCTCACGTTGCGCTTCAATGTCCATTTGGGTCACTTGCTCAGCGTCAAGAATATCATCAGCCATCTTCTTGGTGATAAGCTTTGTCTCAATTGCTTTCTCCATAAGCTCTACAGCCTGGGATGAAAGCTTATTGATAGCAGCACGCATACCAAGACCGAACTCAGCATTATCTTCAAACAGAGAGTTGGCCCAGGCGGGTCCACGGCCATCGTCACGCTTACAGTACGGTGTGGTTGGCAGGTTACCACCATAGATGGAGGAACAACCCGTGGCGTTGGCGATCATCATGCGGTCACCGAACATCTGGGTTACAAGCTTGATGTACGGAGTTTCACCACAACCGGCACAGGCACCGGAGAACTCGAAGAGTGGACGCAGGAGCTGGCTGCCTTTAACGGTGGAATGATTGATGATTGCTGGGTCAATCTCATCCTGGTTGAGGAAGTACGTGACGTTCTTCTGCTGTACCTTCTTAAGCTCTTCCGTATTTGGAATCATCTGCAATGCCTTGGTTTTGGCAGGACAGGCATTCACACAGAGGCTACAGCCACAACAATCTTCGGTGAATACCTGAATAGCAAAGGTCTTGCCTTTGAATTCTTTACCAATGGCATCAATGGTCTTGAAACTCTTAGGCTTGGTGCCTTTCAGCTTGTCAAC
>JAQIBE010000134.1 GCA_027859235.1 Desulfobulbaceae bacterium | reverse complement strand
CTGATGATAATGGATACACCGATGGTGATGATGATCATGCGCAGGACGGAAGGCGACTTGAGCCAGCGGATGAAAATAATTTCAATCAGACCGCCGATCAGCATGGTGAAGATTACGGCGATGGTGATGGCGACGGGCAGGGGAACGATACTGTTCAGGGAAATGGCAATCATCCCCCCCAGCATCACAAATTCACCCTGGGCAAAGTTGATGATGCCCGTGGTGTTGTAGATAATATTGAACCCAATAGCGACAATGGCGTAGATAATGCCGTAGGTGATGCCGGCAAAGAGGTATTGGGTGAAGAGTTCGAGGGTCATTTCGCTAGGTTGGTTAGACTGTAGGTGGATGAGGTGTTTAGGTGGGGGATATTTAAGGAATTAATACCCGTAAGCGAATTAGAGGTGCAAGGTCCCTGACCTTGCACCTCTAAGTGCCTACAGCCTAAATTACTAACAGCCTTTTATTGATGATAGAGGACAAACTTGCCGTCCTTAACCGTCATCATCTCAAAGGCGTCCATGGCAAGACCGTTATGGTCTGTGGCAGAGAAGTTGAATACACCGCCTGTGCCCGGGAATCCCTGCAGGTTTTCAATGGCATCACGAACCTTGACCTTGTCAGCGGAACCCGCGTTTTCAATCGCCTTGGCAAGGATCATTACCGCATCAAAACCATGACCGCCGAAGGTGGAGGCCTGCTCAGGCGCATATTTGGATTCATAGTCGCTGATGTATTTAACCAGGGTCGCTTTCTGAACATTGTCATCAGCAAGGACATCCACCGCAAGAAGACGTCCAGCAGGGAAGATAATACCCTCTGCAGCAACGCCTGCCATCTCGATGTACTTCACATTGCCAAAACCATGGGATTGGAAGAGGGGAATGGTCATGCCGGTCTGACGCATGTTCTTGGGGACAATGGCCTGGGCAGGAACGATGGACCAGTTGATCACCGCCTGCACGTCCTTATTGGCATTGATCTTGGCAACCACGGCGGAAAGGTCAGTGGATTTCTTGTCGTACACCTCGTCTTCAAGGATGGTGATCTTGTAATCCGGGGCAAGTTTCTGCAGCTGACCACGGCCGGCCTTGCCGAAACCGGTGTTGCCTGAAAGAATCGCAATCTTGTCAATGCCCATTTTGTTCATTTCCGCAAAGATATGCATGGCGGCAAAGGAATCTGTCTGCGGTGTTTTGAAAACCCACTTGGCAACAGGATTGACAATAACCTCTGCAGCGCCGCAGGAAATCAGGATGGTCTCAGATTTTTCACAGATGGACTTAAGCTTCATGGACTCACCAGAGGTGGATGGTCCAAGGATGGCAATAACCTGCTCCTCCTCGATGAGCTGCTTGGCAAAGGAGATGGCCTTGTCCGGGGATGCGGCGGAATCCTTAATGATGAGTTCAAGCTGCTGGCCGTTAATACCGCCGGCGGTGTTGATCTGTTCCACCATCATGCGCATGGAACGGGCCTCAGGGCCGCCTAAAAAGGAGGCGCCGCCTGTTTCAGCAAGGATGGCGCCAATTTTAATGGCAGGCTTGGCAACGACCTCCTGCTCCTGTTTTTCCTGTGAACACCCGGTGAACAGGGTGACGGCAAGGGCCGTGCACGCGAGCATGGTCAATGAATTTTTCATAAAACCTTTCATAAATCTTTCTCCAAGAATTAAGTTGGCAAACGGTCTGGTTCACCTGTTTATAAATCAGAAATTGGCAGTATTGGCCGGCAATTTCTCTCCCCCCTGAAACTATGAAAACTAGATTGAATAAACTTCCTCGCCGGATAAGAGGCGCACACCCGCTTTCATCAAGACGTTGACGGCGTCATCAATTTCATCAAAACGGAAGATAATGAGACCGGTGTCCCCGCTCTTCTGGGTGAAGGCGTACATGTACTCGATATTAAGATCGCCATCCTTGATGATCTGCAGGACTTCGGCAAGGCCGCCCGGCTTATCCTGAACCTCAACCACCAGCACCTCAGTGGTTCCCACGGTAAAACCGTTATCCCTTAAGATCTGCTTGGCGTTATCGGTGTCGTTGACAATGATGCGCAGGATGCCAAAATCAGCCGTGTCAGCAAGGGACATGGCACGGATATTAATGCCGTGCCCGGCAAGGATGGAGGTGATATCCGCCAGACGTCCTGATTTGTTTTCCAGGAAAATAGCAATTTGTTCTACTTTCATAAAGGGATGCTCCTGATTTTAGGTTGCTTCGTTTGTCGGTCGCCGTGAGGCACAGATAATATCCGCTGCCACTATACCTCAAAACAGGTCAATACAAAGATAAAAAAATCAAAATTTTCGTTTGTCAATAACCCGCTGGGCCTTGCCTTCACTGCGCTGAATCGTCCTTGGCTCCACAAGGCTGGCCTTGCAGGAGACGCCCAGTCTCTCTTTAATTTCCTTTTGGATGAGCATGGTGGTGGCTTCAAGATTCTTGATCTCGTCGGAGAAGAGGTTGTCGCTGACTTCCACCTGTACCTCCAGGGTGTCGAGAGTGCCTTTGCGGTCAACAATGATCATGTAATGGGGTTCAACACCGTCAATACCGATGAGCACCTCTTCAATCTGGGAAGGGAAGACATTGACGCCGCGGATAATCATCATGTCATCGGAACGGCCCGTGACCTTCTCCATGCGGTAGAAGCTGCGGCCGCAACTGCATTCATCCGTGATGAGGCGGGAAAAATCCTTGGTGCGGTAACGGATAACCGGGAAGGCCTCCTTGGTCAGGGTGGTGAAGACGAGTTCCCCCTTTTCCCCTAGGGGTAGTGGTTCAAAGCTGTCCGGGTCGACAATTTCTGCGAGGAAATGATCCTCCATGATGTGCAGTCCTTTTTGCTCTTCCGCACATTCAATGGCCACACCAGGACCCATAACTTCACTTAAACCATAGATGTCAATGGCCTTGATTCCTAGTTTCTTTTCAATCTCTATCCGCATGGCCTCGCTCCAGGGCTCAGCCCCGAAGATGCCCACCCGGAGTTTCAGTTCTTTGAGGTCAACCCCTTGATCTTCCATGACCTCTGCCATGTTCAGGGCGTAGGAGGGAGTGCAGAGGAGTACGGACGAACCGAAATCCCGCATGATCTGAATCTGTTTTTTTGTATTTCCCCCGGATATCGGAATAACCGTGGCGCCAAGCTCTTCAGCGCCGTAATGGGCCCCCAGGCCGCCGGTGAAAAGGCCGTAGCCGTAGGCATTATGGACGATGTCATTTGGGTGTGCCCCGGCAGCACTCAGGGAGCGGGCCATGAGACCGGCCCACATCTTGATGTCAGCCTTGGTATAGCCCACCACCGTTGGCTGGCCGGTGGTGCCGGAGGAGGCGTGGATACGAACCACCTCTTCCATGGGTACGGTGAAGAGGCCAAAGGGATAGTTCTTGCGCAGATCCTCCTTGGTGGTAAAGGGCAAGCGGTTTACATCCCCAAGTGTTTTGATGTCGGATGGGTGTACACCTGCTGCATCCATCTTGGCTGCATAATAGGGGACTTTCAGGTAGACGTTGGCAATCTGCTTCTGTAGGCGGTGGAGTTGTAATGACTCAAGGGCCAAACGCGGCATGGTTTCAAATTCTTCGTCAAAGATCATGGACTGGTTCCCTGTACAATCGTTGTTTTTTATGAGATTTAAAAACAATAACCATGGTGGGCACAGATATAAAATATCGGTGTTTATCCGTGTCCATCAGTGGTTTTAGACTTATTTGTTCGTAATGGCCCGGCCTGCCTTAAAGGCGGCAATATTCTCCTCAAGGCTGCGTGGCAATCTCTTGGTCATCACATCGAGGAAGACCTGTTCCGCAATGGGCAGTAGACTTGACAATGCGCCAACCAGGGCCAGGTTGGCACTGCGGATTTCACCCACGGACTTGGCAATGCCAAACCCGTCCACCAGAAAGGTTTCAATATCGCGTTTGGCAAATTCATCCAGGATGTCATGGGGATAGGTGACCTTGCCGGTGGCCACGGCCGGAGGGGCAATCTTATGGGTGTTGACAATGACCTTGCTCTCCTTGTGGAGGAAGGGCAGGTAGCGTACGGCCTCCATGGTCTCAAAGGCCACAAGGATATCGGCCTGGCCCGGGTCAATAAGGGGCGAGTACACCTTTTCGCCAAAGCGCAGATGGGCCACCACGGAACCGCCGCGCTGGGCCATGCCGTGTACTTCACTTTTCTTGGCATCCAGCCCCGCCGCAAGCAG
>JAQIBE010000127.1 GCA_027859235.1 Desulfobulbaceae bacterium | reverse complement strand
CAGTTTACGGTTCAAGGTAAAACGAATCAGATAACGTTAACATCCACGAACTGTAAACGGTAAACTGTCAACTGGTAACTTGTTGGAATGACAGAGTATTGTTTGGTACTCTCTAAGTTAGGCTGAAGTTGGGTGGTAATCATGTTTTTTTATACCCCCTTATGCAGCTATGGACATCTCGTTGGCCATGTTATTTTTTTACAACTGCTTAGGGGGTGTGCGGGTCCTCTTTTCTGTATTTGGGATTATGGTTGGTTCGTAAAGGGGGAGCTGGTTTAGATAAAGAGGTTGAATTAATATGAGAATTGTTTAAATAATTCTTAATTATTATAGCGTTAACACTATCAGCACCTGGATTGCTGGGTGATAATTTGTCATGGGAGAATGTATGAGAAGGCCACTTGGAGTAACTGTTAGTCGTCATATTATGGATAGTCAACGTCTTCACCCTAAAGCCACAGGTGATTTGTCCGGGTTGCTGAATGAGCTGATTGTCGCGGCTAAAACAATAGGGGCTGAAGTCAATATGGCAGGCCTTGCTGATATTCTCGGCATGTCTGGTAAGACAAATATCCAGGGTGAAGAGGTCCAAAAACTGGATGAGTTTGCCAATCGTACTATTATTAATCGCATGGCACGATCCGGTTATCTCTGTGTGATGACCTCTGAAGAGGAAGATGATATTATCCCTGTTCAGGATGGATACACGGGGAAGTACACATTGGCTTTTGATCCGCTGGATGGTTCTTCCAATATTGATGTGAATGTAAGTATAGGCACAATTTTTTCGGTTCATCGCCGAGTGACTGCGAGTGGTCAGGGGGACAAAAGGGACATCCTGCAGGCGGGCAGAAAGCAAGTCGCTGCAGGCTATATTCTTTATGGATCATCCACCATGCTGGTGTTCACTACAGGTGAAGGGGTTCATGGTTTTACCCTTGATCCAAGTGTTGGCGAGTTTTATCTCTCCCATGCGGATATTAAGACCCCTGAACGGTCTAAATATTTGAGTATCAATGCTGGAAATCGGCCCTATTGGCAGCAGAATGTCCGTGATTATTTTGACTTACTCGGTGAGTATGATCCGGAAAAAGACCGGCCTTACTCCACCAGGTACATCGGCTCCCTGGTGGCAGATTTTCATCGCAATCTTATTACTGGCGGTCTGTTTGCCTATCCCAGAGATTCTAGAAATCCTGATCAACCCCATGGTAAATTACGTCTTCTCTATGAAGCCTCTCCCTTGGCCATGCTTATTGAAGAGGCGGGTGGCCGGGCCATTACCGATGATGGGCGCAATATTCTCGATATTGAACCAGAGGATCTTCATCAAAGGGTTCCTCTGATTATTGGCAGCAAAGCCGATGTAGATGAAGCGGAAGAGTTCTTATCTTAGGCTGGTTTGCGGTGGAAGGTGTTGGCGAAGCCTGACACAGGTTACTGCTTGCCTGCAATCGCTGAAGGAGATGTATGGACGCTGACTTTCTACAGGTTTTTGATGATTTTGGCCGCCGTTATTGGCCTCTTCTGGTGGCTGGCGGGTTTCTTGTGGCCTGGCTGTTTCAATGGGTTCTCTTTCGTCAGCAGCTGAGAGGGTTGCTCGGCAGGTACAGAAAACATCAGATTAGAGATCGGCAAAGGCGGGCCAAACTGCGGGAATCAGAAGAGCGTTTACGCGTTATTTTGGCCTCTGTGCAAACGGGGGTTACTGTGGTGAATCCCGCTACCCTGGAAATTGAGTTTGTTAATCCTGCTGCCTGCGCGATGTTTGGTGTTGATCCAGGTAAGCTTGTCGGGCGTCGTATTGAAGATTTTGAGATTAAAGACTCGGTTGTAACGTATCATTTTGATTCGGCTCATAATGATGGCTCAAATATACGTCACAGGGAGTTGCTTCGTGAAACAGGAGAACGTTTCCCTGTGCTTGAAAAAACCGTACCTGTTACAATTAATAACTCTGTTTTCACTCTGAACAGTTATCTTGACCTTGCAGAGCTTGATTTTGTCAGGAAACAGGTCGAAGGGTCAAATCTCACCAAGGGTGTCCAGTAACTTTATTGTTTCTGGAAAAGGTTAAAATCTTCGCCTTTCGGAGTCTCGTACCTCGCGTACCGGGCGAATAACAGCAAGGCGGTGTCTATTTTGCTAGCAGTCGCCGCGTTGCTGCTGATTTATTGTTTGAACGTCCAGGTAAGTGAA
>JAQIBE010000079.1 GCA_027859235.1 Desulfobulbaceae bacterium | reverse complement strand
AAGTATGTCTTGTTGGGCGATACTGGCCAAATCACGTTTGCCAAATTGTGCTGTAAAGCGGAGTAGAACAAACTCACAGGTCTTAACAGTATTTTTTTTTGGAATTTGCCCTGTGGTATTGCAGATGAAAATCGACAGCTTGTTGAACTTTCATGACGCACCTCCTGTAGAATTGAAAAAAGTGGACTCACCGACAAATTATGTTATCAAATATTTATCGGTGATGGCCAGGCTGAAAAAAAACTTGGGGCATATCCTCAGGAAGAAGCTCTTCTTTCTGAGGATATGCCATTGCTTGACCTTACCACTGGCATCTTTTTAAAAAGTTTCTTCAGAAGAAACATTAAAATGGTTGTTTATTGGTGGAAAGGTGAGCGACAATTAATACACCTTGTATTATTCGAAGTTGAATCTTGCCACATGCCAGTATTCATGGGAACGACGCAGCGGCCACGCTGAACCAAAAACAGTGCCAGGATAATAGCAATTCCATACGCAAGGTTTAAACAATAGTATCATTCCGCCCTTTCCTGTCCTCGAAGTCTTTCATCGGGGGATGCGGGATTCTGGTTTTCATGAGTCAAAAGGAGGAGTTCATGCCCAAGCAGAAGAAAACAAAGAAACCAGCCGTGATCGGTTTGACAAAATGTCCCACCGGCATACAGGGGCTGGATGAGATAACCGGAGGAGGGCTGCCGCAGGGAAGACCGACGCTGGTCTGCGGCAGCGCCGGCTGCGGCAAGACCGTGCTCGCCATGGAGTTTCTGCTCCGGGGGGTGCTCCAGTATGATGAGCCGGGTGTCTTCATGTGTTTTGAGGAAACAGAGGACGACCTTGTCACGAATTTTGCTTCCCTTGGCTTTGATCTCAATGACCTTATCGCCCGTAAAATGCTTGCCATAGACTATGTCCAGGTGGAACGGAGCGAGACTGAGGAGACCGGGGAGTTTGACCTGGAAGGACTCTTTGTCCGTCTTGAATATGCGATCAATTCCGTCAAGGCGAAGAGGGTGGTGTTGGACACTGTAGAAGGGCTGTTTGCAGGTTTCACGGATGAGGCTGTTCTTCGCGCCGAACTGAGGCGCCTTTTCAGATGGCTGAAGGATAAAGGGGTTACCGCGATCATTACCGGTGAACAGGGGGAGAAAACCCTGACCCGCTACGGCCTGGAAGAGTATGTCGCCGATTGCGTGATAAGCCTAGCCCACGGGTCTACAAACCAGATAGCCACAAGAAGAATGAGGATAGTAAAATACCGGGGCTCTCTGCACGGCACCAATGACTATCCGTTTCTGATCGACGAACAGGGCATCTCCGTCCTGCCGGTCACCTCCACAGGGCTTGACCATCCCATATCCATCGAAAGAATCTCCACAGGCATCCCGCGCCTTGATACCATGTTTGCGGGCGAGGGTTATTACCGCGGCAGCAGCATCCTGGTGTCCGGTACGGCAGGTACGGGCAAGACCAGTATCATGGCAGCATTTATCCATGCCGCCTGCGGTCGCGGCGAGCGCTGTCTCTTCTTCGTCCTTGAGGAATCAGCAGCGCAGATTATCAGAAACATGCGCTCTATCGGCATTGACCTTGAGCCCTGGGTCAAGAAAGGCCTTTTGCGCTTCCATGCAGCCCGGCCCAGCCTCTACGGCCTTGAAATGCACCTGGTAACGATCCATAAACAGATCAAGGATTTCAAGCCGGCGGTTGTTGCCATTGATCCCATCTCAAATCTGCTCAATATAGGAACGATTACCGAGACAAAATCAATGATTACCAGACTCATTGACTTTCTCAAAGCCGACCTCATAACCGGCATCTTTACGAACCTCACCCATGGTGAATCTGGTGCAGAGACTGATATCGGCGTCTCTTCCTTGATGGATACCTGGCTGCTCCTCAGGGACATCGAACTAAACGGCGAGCGCAATCGGGCCTTATTTATCCTGAAATCACGGGGCATGAACCATTCCAACCAGGTCAGAGAACTTGTCCTGACCGACAAGGGGGTGGGGTTGAATGATGTCTATGTCGGTGCAGCAGGCGTTTTAACCGGCTCCGCACGAATGGCTCAGGAGGCCCGTGAAAAGTCTGATATCCTCAAACGTACCCAGGAGTTTGAGCTTCTGCAGAGGGACGTTGAGCGCAAACGCAAGATATCTGAGGCGCAAATAACCGCCATGCGCACCGAGATCGAGGCCGAGGAAGATAAATTGAAAAAGATCCTTTCCGAGGCACAACAAAGCAAAGAGCTCCGGGTCCAGGACCGCCTGGATATGGGCGACCTCCGCGGTGCTGATTAATAAGGAGAGCTTGCCGGTCAGGAAGATAGTCGGAGACCTCACCAATACCGTGAAGATTCTTGTGGGACTGGATTTGCGGCCAAAAAATCCGGAACAAAGGGAGACAAGGTGGAGAATAACAAAGAAACGAAGAGCGCGACCCAGGAATTAGAGGCGGGGCAGGCAAAGCTGCAAGATGCCCAATATGTCCTGCGCCTCTATGTGGCAGGGGCAACGCCGAAATCAATCCGGGCCATCGAGAATATAAAACGTATCTGTGAAGAGCACCTCAAAGGCCGCTATGACCTTGAAGTGATCGATATCTACCAGCAGCCTGTGCTTGCCAAGGGCGACCAGATCATTGCCGTGCCGACGCTCTTAAGAAAACTGCCTCCGCCTTTGCGAAAGTTTATAGGCGATTTGTCAGCCACCGAGCGTATCCTGCTGGGCCTTGATTTGCGTCCGAAATAATTAAACGGAGCTTTGCATGGAGAAGGAAAACAAAAAGCAGCTTGATGAAGAGCTCGCAGAGCTTCGGATACGGCTGCAAGAAGCTGAAGAGACAATCAGCGCTATCCGGGGCGGTGAGGTGGACGGCATCATTTTTTCGGGGCCGCAGGGTGAACAGGTCTTCACCAAGACAGGCGCCGAACAGGCATACCGCCTTCTCATCGAAGCAATGAATGAAGGAGCCGTCAGTTTAAACCAGGAAGGCATGATTCTCTATTGCAATCATCGCTTTGCGGAGATGGTTAAGACGCCGCTCGAAAGAGTGATTGGCACCCCTCTGCGTCAATTCGTTCGGGCCTCCGATCAGCCGCTCTTCGATGCCTTGGTAAAAAAGGGGGCACAGGAAAGTGGTAAAGGTGAGCTTGTCCTTATACACAACGACGGGACGGTGCTGCCGGTGCTTCTTTCCGTCAGTGCATCACAAACGGCTCATGTGCGCAGTATCGTTGTTACGGATTTGACGGCACAAAAGCATATTGCGGATGAATTAAAGAGACATCGTGAGCATCTTGAAGAACTGGTGAAAGAGCGCACCAATGAACTTGAAACATCCAACCAACAATTGCAGAAGGAAATTGCAGAGCGCAAGCAGGCGGTGGAGGAGAGGGTCAATCTCCAATTCCAGCTCAATCAGGCCCAGAAGATGGAGGCCATCGGCACCTTGGCCGGCGGCATTGCCCATGACTTTAATAATATCCTTACGGCTATTCTTGGTTATTCAGAGTTTGCCCTATTTCAGTTACCAGAGGGCAGCAAGGCCATAGAGGATATTGAGCAAGTCATCCAGTCAGGAAAGCGGGCCACGGATCTGGTCAAGCAGATCCTCACCTTCAGTCGGCAGGGTGAGCAGATGCATAAGCCGCTGCAGATCGACCTGGTCATCAAGGAGGCCCTCAAACTGCTGCGTTCCTCCATCCCGACCACCATCGACATTCAGCAGCATGTGGTTGATTGTGGCCTGGTCATGGCCGACCCGACTCAGGTTCACCAGATCATTATGAACCTCTGCACCAATGCCTACCACGCCATGCGGGAAACCGGCGGTGAGTTAGACGTCAGCATGGAAGTGGTTGAGCTGACAAAGCAGGATTATCTCGATACTCTGGCCCTGCAGCCTGGCCCGCATGTGAAACTGAGCGTTTGTGACACCGGCTGCGGCATGTCAAAAGAGCTCCAGGAGCGGATATTTGAGCCCTATTATACCACCAAACAGCAGGGGGAAGGGACAGGGATGGGGTTGTCGGTGGTGCATGGCATTATCAAGAGTCATCATGGACATATCACCGTCTACAGCGAACCGGGCAAGGGCACCGAGTTTCATGTCTACCTGCCTCTGGTGCAGGCCCAGGATGAGGGTCTGGCTAAGGAAGCGGGTGGAGAAATCCTGCCGGGGAGCGGCACCATTCTGGTTGTGGATGATGAACCGACCATAGGTGAGATGCTGAAGAGGATGCTGAATTCTCTGGGCTACGAGGTCCTGCTCTGTTCCAGCAGTACTGAGGCACTTGAGGTCTTCACGCAACAGAGGGCGCATATCGCCCTGGTGCTCACTGACATGACCATGCCGGTCATGAATGGGGCGGAGCTGGCCCGGCGGATCAAGCTGCTCAGTCCGACCATGCCGGTGGTGCTCTGCACCGGGTTCAGCGCGATCATGGATGAGAAGAAGGCCAGACGGATGGGGATTGATGGCTATATGATGAAGCCGGTCATTCTCCATAAGCTTGCCCAGACCCTCCATGACATCCTGGAGAAAAAAAGCGGCAGCAGGCCTGCTGGGTGAGTTGAGGAAAGAGCTTGGGGTGCACTAAACGAGTATAGTCTTGCTCTCCCAGAGTCAATATCTTCCAAACACGTTGACTCTGGTTCCGACTCACAAAGGTAAGCTTGCCACAGCGAATATCTGATTTTGTCCAAATGTCCTCAGGTTGACCTTACTACTGTATCTATCAAATCAACTACATATAAACACCCTCAAGGTTTTATCCAAGAGGGTGTTGCTGGTTTGATCAACTACCACAGTCAAGACATACTACCCTAAGATCCTTGTCGTTATAGATGACAATATCATTGGCAAGATATTGATTGAATGTAACATGATGGCCACAGCTCAGAATGAACTTTTGCCCTGCTAAACGGGATAGCTGTTTGATGAGCTTATCTACTGGCTGATATTGTTGGCTTTGGATCTTCGTCATATCGTAAGCCCTCCAGTAGTTTCTTGGTCAGAGAACAGTATCAACTTCAATATTTTCTCTGTATTGGACAAGACTTTCAATGTGGCAGTATGGGCTGATATCTTGAGCTTACTGGCATAATTCTCAATGTATTGATACGAGTTACCCAGACTATCAGATTCCTTACCAACAAGCCTACAGAGGGTTGCAGCTGCCAGCTCTGCTGTAATCTCCTGAAGTGGATCTTGCCCACCAACAAGTTTACCTTTAATCAACTTATCTGCATGATGAGCCAATTCATGAAACAGCACTGATTCGTCGGGGCTTGCAAGTAGGATCTCTTTCTTGGTTTGACTGTAAGACCCGTAGTAACGGTAGTTGCCAGGTACTACCCTTACAGATAAGCCCCATTCTTTAGCTCTTGATATCAGTGGAATTTCTGGTAATTCAATTTGCTCATAATCAAGAGGCTCACCATCAGTATCTTCTGATCGATATACCGGCTTTGCTGTAAAACCAGTCAAGGCCAGATCATCACCACCATCTTCATTGGTTTTTCTGAATACAGGAACAAGGATATAGACTGCCTTAGAGCCTTTCTTAACGTAACGATTAACACTCCTCCATTGCTTGTAACCTCTAGCATCCATAGTGCCTGAGATGAACATAGCGGTACGATTCAACAGTGACCATTTAGAACTTGGCAAATCTGGAACTGGAAACATGCCAAGAGTAATTGCCTCTGGGATATCACCAGTTTTGAATTGCTCAACGATACCATCCAATATTGATTTCACTTTATCATTCATGACTACTACCTCCTGTAGATAGCCACCTAAGAAATAAATTATGTCTTAAGGGCTATGATTAATGAGGAGTTATTTCCTCATCACAATGGCCTTTGGCCAAGAGGAGGTGAAGACACCTAGATTGTGAACGAACCTATGATATTGGATCAGAGTAAAAGATTGCTGTGTAGTGTGGTGTTATTGGTTTGGGTTAGAAGTAGATGTAAAGAAAAAGGTACATGCCCAAGTCCCTCCAAGGGGTTAACGGTACTGTGGTTTTCATCTTTTTTTGCAGGTTATGTCCGGCGGTATTAGATGCCGTCCCTAGCGGGCGCATAAAATTGGCTTATGTAAAATGGGGTTTAGTATGGTACGGCTGTCGCCACGCCCCATGATACATAAGGAATTTTATGCAACATATCAGGCAAAAAAGACGCCAACCACTCTCTTTAATAGATGGCGGTTGTTGTTTGGTTTGGGTGGAATATCGGCTAAGAACGTCTCTGCGTAGCATCACCGAAGGTATAATGCCCTATCCCCTCATGGGGATGGTGGGGTGGTTTACTCTGTCTGGCGTGACTTATGCTCTATGTTGCATAACGACCGATTATGTAAACGTCCCATCCTATAAGAATCTGTAAACAGAAAGACTTTATATAATACTGCGTTATGCGTTCATTTTAACATAGCTTGCATAAGTCACGCCAGACAGAGTATTTGAGCGTTTTGTTCAGCTGGTAGGCTGAAGTACCTTATTTAGAGATAAGCCTACAACTGCACGCTATGGGGGTCATTTTGAGGGCATCATGGAAGCTCAGATAACTTCGCACCGAACCAAGGAAAGATATACTGTTGGTTTGATTTAAAGCCATGAGGTGAGGGGCTTGTGGGTGATTGATTACTGCATGGTTCAGGTGTGCGAGATATGCACAGTCAGGTTGTACGGGATGTGGTCTGGTTGTATGGTTAGATCGCTATATAAATGGTATATGAGCTTGTGAGAATTTTTTTTGTGTGTAGTGTGGAAAGTAAAAAAACAAGCTTAGAGATGTTTTGAGCCTGCAAAGTTTAAAAATATGTATTGGTTTTTCGGTGTTATATGATGGGTATAGTGTTGGGTAAAGAAAAACCAATAAAAAAAGGACTTAGAAGAAAGTCTTCTAAGTCCTTTAATGTTCTGGTAGCGGGGACAGGATTTGAACCTGTGACCTTCGGGTTATGAGCCCGACGAGCTACCGAGCTGCTCCACCCCGCGTCGGATTCAGCTATATTACTCTGAAACGAAAAGAAGTCAAGACAATAGTAAGATGTTTTCACTAATGTTTTAACCCCACCAATAAAGGGATTA
>JAQIBE010000019.1 GCA_027859235.1 Desulfobulbaceae bacterium | reverse complement strand
TCCTTCATTGCCCGTCCCAATCACGGCAAAACCACCTTACTGGAAAAACTCCTGGCTGAACTGGCCCGCCGCAACATCAAGGCCGGGGTCATCAAGCATCATGTCCATGAGTTTGAATTTGACAAGAAAGGCAAGGACACCTGGCGCCACAAGCAGGCAGGGGCTCACACCGTGATTCTCTCATCCCCGGCCGGCATCGGTCTTGTCCGTGATGTTGTTGCCGACAAAGACGTGGACGAGCTGGTGAATCTCTATTTTTCCGAGATGGATATCGTTCTCACCGAAGGGTATAAATGGGAGGATTATCCCAAGATTGAGGTCTTTCGTGCGGCCCGCGGCGGCATCCCCCTGGACGGCCGCAATGCAACGTGGGCGGCCTTTGTCAGTGATACTGATCTGGAAACCGACCTCCCCCGTTTCGGCCTGGACGACATCAGTCCCTTGGCGGATTTCCTCCTGGCCCTGTTTCCGCGCACGCCGGGACTTTCCCTTATTGCCGACAACAGACCTGTTCTCCTCAGTGACGAGAAACAGGAGCAGCTCGCAGCCTATATACGCACCCTGGTGGAAGAGGGACAGGACACACCCCGCTCAATCTCTCTGAAAATCCGCTATGATCGCTGATACCGCCGGCGTCATTCTGGCCGGAGGCAAATCCAGCCGCTTCGGTTCAAACAAGGCCCTGGCATTGGTGGACAACAGACCAATGATCTGCCACGCCATGGATATACTGGAGTCCCTTTTTCCGGAGCATCTTCTCGTCACCAATTCCCCGGAAGAGTACAGCTTTACCGGCTGGGACATCACCCCGGACATCTATCCCGGCTGCGGCCCTCTGGCCGGCATCCATGCGGCCCTGACCCGGGTGAAGAGCGAGAAGATTTTCGTGGTGGGCTGTGACATGCCCTATATCAAGGCCGACCTGATTCAATTCATCTGTGACCAATATGACAACAACGCCGACGCGGTCATCCCTGAAACCCCAAACGGGCTGGAACCTCTGCACGGGCTGTATCATAAAAACTGCATCGAACAACTCTCAACCGACCTGCAGCTCGGCCAGCGCCGCGTACATCAGTTCTTTGCCAAGATGAAGACAGTAATCATTCCCTGGCCGCAAATCGCCCTTCTTGACCCGCTCCAGACAAGCTTTCAAAACATCAATCACCAGCACGATCTCAGCGGTCCAAATCAACCCAAAGGTTCCCCTCAGACATGAAAACGCTGCGCAATGAAACCATTTCGGATGAAGTAATCTTTCACAGGAAATTACCATGAACGATCTTTCCCTTGAGCAGGCGGTGGAACTCATTCGTGCCAACGCAACGCCCCTTGACTCACACCCCATTGCCCTGAACGACAGCCATGGTTACACCTGCGCGGAAGAGGTGTGTGCCACGGCACCCATCCCCCATTTCCGCCAATCCGCCATGGACGGGTTTGCCCTGCGCAAAACAGACTGCCAAGCCGGTGCAACCCTGAAGATACGGGGGGAGATCGCGGCCGGCTGTCTCACCGAATACAGTCTCAGCCCCGGGACCGCCATTCGCATCATGACCGGCGGCAAAGTCCCCGACAGCTGCAATCAGGTCATCCCCTTTGAACTCTGTACAGAGCATGACAACATTATCACCATCAGGAAGACCCCCCATCGCTCCCATGTCCGTAAGATCGGAACCGACATCAGCCGGGGTAAAAAGATAATCGGCCCCGGGGAACCCGTCACCCCGGGACACATGCATCTGGCCGCCACCGCCACCGTCAAAACCATTCGCGTGTTCAACACCCCGCGGATCGGCATTCTCTGCACCGGCAGTGAGCTGGTGGATGAGGCGCCGCAACCCGGACAAATCATCTCCGGCAACCGTTTTCTCCTGTCAGGGCTTGGCAAACGGGCCGGGGCAACCATCACAACCGCCTCCACCGTGCTGGATAATGTTGACGACATCCGCCAGCAGCTTGAGTCCATGGGAGAACAGGCCGATATTGTCATCACCACAGGCGGGGTCGGCCCGGGGAAATATGATCTGGTCCGGCAGGCCCTGGAGCAGAACGGCGTCACCATTTTATACGAAAGCCTCAACCTCAGGCCGGGAAAATCCACCCTCTTCGGCCGCCGCGGCAACACCCTGTTTTTTGCCCTGCCCGGGCCGCCGCCCGCCGCCCGCCTCCTCTTTCATGAGCTGGTCCATCCGGCAATCCTTGCACTGCAGGGAAATTACAGCCAGACGCCGCGCGCCATCAAGGCCCATCTCACCAGGGAACTGGCCATCAAGCAAATCGGCATCCTCAATCTCAAGGGAGGGATGGTGACGATCGACAAGGGCAAATGTCTTGTACGCCCGGCCTTGCGCGACGAGGCCGCCAACTGTATCATTTTGATGCCGGCCCATCGGCGCACCTTGAAAAAAGGCGAACTCGTGACGATTCATTTGACCGAGTGGTAGGATTGATGCAGTTTACGGTTTACGGTTGCCAGTTTCCGGTTTAAGAAAACCGCATAACTCAATTCACTAAAATTAATTTTTTTAATATTTCAGGACATCCTATGCTAGAACTTCGCTTCATCAGAGAAAATATCGACCTTGTAACCGAACGACTGGAATTCCGCGGCATCAGCAATTCCCGGATCGGCGAATTCAGCGAGATTGACCGCAAGCGGCGCGAAGCCCTCGCTGAAGTCGAAGCCCTGCGCAATAAGCGCAAGACCGCGTCCATGGAGATCGGCACCCTCAAGAAGAACAAGGAAAACGCAGATGTCCTTGTGGCCGAGATGAAGGAGGTTGGTGAGCGCATCAAAGAACTTGAGACGCTGCTGGGCACCATTGAGGAGGATCTGCAGGACATTGTCATGTCCATCCCCAACATGCCCCACGAATCCGTCCCCCGCGGCAACGATGACAGCGACAATGTTGAGATCCGCACCTTCGGGGAACCCACCGTCTTTTCCTTTGAGCCCAAAGCCCACTATGAGCTTGGCGAGGCGGACTCCACCATCGACTTCAAACGCGCCGCGAAATTATCCGGCGCCCGCTTTGCCGTCTTAAAGGGGTTTGCCTCACGACTGGAGCGGGGGTTGATCAATTTCATGCTGGACCTGCACACCCAGAGACATGGGTACACCGAGGTGCTGCCGCCGTTTCTGGTGAACACCGAGACCATGACCGCCACCGGTCAGCTCCCCAAATTTGCCGATGATTTATTCAAGACCTCGGTCTCCGATCGCGACCTGTGGCTCATTCCCACCGCCGAAGTTCCCATCACCAATCTCCATCGGGATGAAACCCTGGACCCTGCTGAACTGCCGGTTAAATATTGCGCCTACACCCCCTGTTTCCGATCTGAGGCAGGTTCCTACGGCCGCGACACCAAGGGGCTCATTCGCCAGCACCAGTTTGACAAGGTGGAGCTGGTCAAATTCACCCGGCCTGAAAACTCCAGTGACGAGCTGGACCAACTTCTGGCGGATGCGGAGGAGGTGTTGCAGTTGTTGAATCTTCCCTACCGGGTGGTCGCCCTCTGCTCGGGGGACCTGGGCTTCTCCGCCAACAAGACCTATGATATTGAGGTGTGGATGCCCGCCCAGAAGATGTACCGCGAGATTTCATCCTGCTCCAATTTCGGCGATTTCCAGGCCCGGCGCGGCGGGATTCGCTACCGCCCGGAAGGGGAGAAGAAATCCGCCCTAGTCCACACCCTGAACGGCTCAGGCCTGGCGGTGGGACGCACCCTGGCCGCCATCTACGAGAACTACCAACAGGAAGATGGTTCGATCAAATTACCGGAAATACTTGAACCTTATTTTCAGACACGGTTTTAAAAACAACCGCTCAACGCACCCATGAATCTTGACTACACCACTCTCGACCTTTTGCGTCAAAATCATCCTGCTTGGCGCTTATTATGTTCGACCAATGCCCCACTTGTGGTAAGTTTCCTTAACCGAGTCTACATTGAGCCTAACATCAGGGTTATCCCCCAAGCAGAGTTAGTGGAAGAATTAGAGGATGATTTATTTACTTTACGTGAACAGTTAGGGGAAGACAGCTTTCCCAAAGGGAGCCTGGACTACTTAAACGACTGGGCTGACAAGAGTTGGTTGCGTAAATTTTACCCTGTGGACTCAGATGACCCCCATTTTGACCTTACCCCTGCCACAGAAAAAGGCATAGCATGGCTTGGAAGCCTAAGTGAACGCACCTTTGTAGGTACTGAATCTAGACTACTAACCATGTTTGACCTCCTCAAGCAACTCAGTGAAGGAAGTGAAACTGATCCAAAAGCACGAATAGCCGAGCTTAAAAAAAGACGTGGGGAGATTGATGCAGAAATAAGCAACATCAAGGCAGGTGAGCTAACCCTACTGGACGAAACAGGCGTACGGGATAGATTCCAACAGTTCACCCAGCTGGCAAAAGATCTACTCACAGATTTTCGAGAGGTTGAAGATAATTTTCGAATCCTGGACCGCAAGGTGCGCGAACGAATTGCCCTTTGGCAAGGTGGCAAGGGCGAACTACTCACAGAAATCATGGTCCAATGTGATGCCATTACTGATTCCGATCAGGGCAGGAGCTTTCGCTCCTTCTGGGATTTCCTCATGTCCCAGTCGCGCCAAGAAGAATTATCAGCCCTCCTTGCACGGGTTTTAAATTTACCCCCAGTGGTGGAAATGCGCCCATCAAATCGCTTAAAACGAGTTCACTATGACTGGCTTGAAGCAGGAGAACATACCCAGCGCACGGTGGCACAACTCTCAAGGCAACTCAGACGTTTCCTTGATGATCAAGCATGGCTTGAAAATCGGCGCATTATGGACATCATCCATAACATTGAAAAGAAGGCCCTAAAAATAGAAAAGGCTCCCGCCACAAATGATTTCATGACCATTGCTGACACCCACGTGTCAATAGATCTTCCCATGGAACGTCCGCTCTTTAGCCCACCCATCAAAACTATTATTGCAGATCTTGTTCTTGAATC
Source organism: Desulfobulbaceae bacterium (assembly GCA_027859235.1). Classification (GTDB taxonomy): domain Bacteria; phylum Desulfobacterota; class Desulfobulbia; order Desulfobulbales; family SURF-16; genus JAJRUT01. The sequence goes on along the minus strand of JAQIBE010000019.1, from coordinate 7,919 downwards.
AGGGAAGGCAAATGGTGACACCAGGAACCTCTTCTCCCAAACAGTCATTGATAAAGCCAAACTAAAAGGCCACATCCGCCATGAACTACAGGAAAAAAAGCAAATCAGCCTTCAAGATCTGGTGAGGAAACACCCATTAGAACATGGCCTGGCAGAGCTTATCACCTACCTGCAGCTTGCAAGCGACCGGCCTAAGACGGTGATAGATAAAAAACGACATGATTATATAATCTGGATAGGCGAAGATGGCGTACAACGACAGGGAAAACTGCCCCGTATTATATTTACAAGACTTTAAAACCACCCCCTACAACTGTTCCACCAATTAAAGCTAAGATAGCAAATAGATACCAGCAAAACAGAAATACTTACTAACCACGAAAACCAGGCCCGCAAAACGCAATGGAGCAAGATAAACAAAACAATGTCGAAACAATCGACAACCAACAATTATCCAGCATCATTATCCCTTTACTGAAGGGGGTTCTGTATCAAGAAACCCACCCTAATCACTGGCAGGCCGTACTCAACATGCAATCACAGGTTCGAGACTTTGTTGCAGTATTAGGTCTTGAACTCATATTTGACGAAGCCGAGGGGTTTGTTTTTCTGCAATCGAGAGACAGTGCAGAAATCGACATTAAACCAGCTTTGCCTCGTCTCATTGCCCGTCGGCCATTGCCATTTTCTGTAAGCCTACTCCTTGCTCTGCTCCGAAAAAAACTAGCTGAACATGATGCTAGCGGTGGCGAGATGAGACTTATCTTGTCCCGTGATGAAATAATAGAATTAATTCGTATATTCCTCCCCGAAAACAGCAATGAAGCTCGCGTAATAGACCAGGTTGACACCCACATTAGGCGCATTATTAACCTTGGTTTTCTGAGGCAATTGCAAGGGCAAGATAAGATGTATGAAGTGAAACGCATCATAAAAACCTTTGTCGATGCCCAGTGGCTTGCTGAATTTGATCTACGATTATCAGAATACCTTAAACATTTTCAAGAACAAGAAGAGGATAATGATAATGGCTGAAACCAAAACACCACAACCAGGACTCCTCATGGATGCCATTGGCGATGACCGCACCAGTGGTTTTCGCCTCAAACGATTGGAGATATATAACTGGGGAACCTTTGATAAAGATATATGGACATTTGATCTTGATGGCCAAAATGGCTTACTCACTGGCGATATCGGTTCTGGAAAATCAACCCTGGTGGATGCCATAACCACCCTGCTTGTCCCTGCCCACCGAGTGGCCTATAACAAGGCCGCTGGAGCAGGAGTAAAAGAACGATCCTTGCGCTCTTATGTCCTGGGTCACTACAAATCTGAACGCAGCAACATAAACGGCACTGCCAAACCAGTTGCCCTGCGGAACCAGAACAACTACTGCGTTATCCTCGGCGTTTTCCACAACAAAGGATATGGGCAAACCGTTACCCTGGCTCAAGTATTCTGGTTCAAAGAAAGTAAAGGGCAGCCAGCCCGATTCTTTGCCGCTACCACAAAAGATTTAACCATAGGGGGAGACTTTAGCGAATTTGGCTCTGATATCAACAATCTCCGTAAACGCTTACGAAGGGATAATATTGAAGTTTTTGACAGTTTCCCGCCCTATGGTGCTTGGTTCCGGAGACGATTCAACATTGCCAACGAACAGGCCCTTGAACTGTTTCATCAAACCGTTTCCATGAAGTCGGTTGGCAATCTCACCGACTTTGTCCGAAGCCATATGCTGGAATCTTCTGATATCAGTAAAAGAATCAATGCCCTGATTGGTCATTTTGATGACCTTAATCGTGCCCATGAGGCGGTACTAAAAGCGAAACAGCAGATAGAAATGCTCACCCCTCTTATGGCCACCTGTGACAAACGACAGCAACTCGCCACCAAGGTTGCTGAGTTACGTGATTGCCAAGAGGCATTACGCCCATGGTTTGCGGAACTTAAAGGCAAACTATTAACCGCAAGAATAAACAATCTCACCGCTGAACTTACTCAATATGCAGCAACGATTGCAACTCTAGAGAAAGAGTTTGAGGAGCAACGCCGTCAAGAAAGGGAGATCCGCCTGCATATTGCAAAAAGCGGTGGAGACCGCCTTGAGCGATTGGCTGGTGATATTGACAGGAAAGAGACCGAAAAACAGCGCCGCCTGAAAAAAAACGAACGCTACACCACCCTTGTTAATCTTTTAGACTTACCAGTCCCCACTGACCATAAAGCCTTTATCAACCTCATGGCACAATTGGCACACTTGGAAAAAGAAGCCCAAACCACTGAGGCCAACCTGCAAAACGAGGAAAATGAAATTCAGGTTGAATTTGCCACCCAGCGCAAGGGTTATGATGAATTATCAACGGAGATTATCAGTTTAAAGGCGAGGAAAAACAATATTAATAACAGGCAGATCACTATTCGTAAGGCCTTATGTGATGCCTTAAACCTCCCTGAAGAAGAAATCCCATTTGTGGGTGAGCTGCTGCAAGTTCATGAAGCTGAGCAAAACTGGGAGGGAGCAATTGAACGATTACTCCACAGTTTTGGCCTATCCCTCCTCATCCCTGACCAATACTATCAACAGGTTGTGAAGTGGGTAGACAAGACCCACCTCAAAGGAAGACTGGTCTATTTTCGGGTGCGTCCCGAAGCAAAACAAAATCAAGAAGACCTCCATCCCCAGTCCCTTGCTCATAAAATTGCGATTAAATCAGACTCGCCCTTTTATGACTGGTTGGATCATGAAATGAGCCGCCGTTATAACCTGGCCTGTTGTGAGGATGGTCAACAGTTTCGCCGGGAAACCCGTGCCATAACCCGAACGGGACAAATCAAAATGGCAGGAGAGAGGCACGAAAAGGATGATCGGCACCATATCAATGACCGAAGTCGTTATATCCTTGGCTGGTCCAATACGGCAAAGATCGCTGTTTTGCAAACAAAAGAGGATGAGTTAAGTCATAAGATTGCCAAACTAGGTGAAAAGATAAGTGACCTCCAAAAAGATCAACGAGAGATAAAAGAACAACTTAAAACCCTTACCCAACTCTCTGAATACCAAGATTATCAAGAACTTGATTTTCAATCCCTTACCATTGAAATCCAACAGCTCCATGCTGAAAAAAAGGAACTAGAGGCAACCTCAAACATCCTAAAAACCTTGAGCCAACAGCTTGAGACCCTTGAAAAGAAACTCTCTGTAACCGACCGATCCCTGAAGCTAGAGCGAGACCATCGCTCAAAATGTGAACAGCGTAAAAAAGAAGCCGAGGATCTCTTCAACCAAACCCAGGAAATGATCAGTACGCAGGCAGACAGGCAACTGCAAAACAACTTTGACACCCTCGCTAAATGGCAAGCAAAAGCCCTGGGAGACAGGGAACTACGAGTGGAATCCTGCGATAATTGCCAGCAAGATTTTCACAGATGGCTGCAAACAAAAATCGACAGTGAAGATCAGCGCCTAAGTATCTTACATGGCAAAATAATCCGCTTCATGACCGAATATAAAGAAGAATGGAAACTAGATACACAGGATGTTGATATTTCCATTGAAGCAAGCCACGAATACCAAGCCATGCTGGATCAACTTGGCAGTGATGACCTACCACGGTTCGAAGCCAGATTCAAAGAGCTATTAAACGAAAACACCATTCGCGAAGTGGCTAATCTCCAATCCCAACTGGCTAGGGAACGTGAAACCATTAAAGAACGGATTGTAAAAATAAACGAATCTCTAGTGGAGATAGACTATAATCGTGACCGCTACATCATGCTGGAAACACAGTCCACAAGCGATGGTGATATCCGAGCTTTTCAAGCCGACCTTCGCAGTTGCACTGAAGGCAGTATAACAGGTTCTGATGATGCCCAATACTCAGAACTAAAATTCCTGCAGGTAAGACAAATCATAGAAAAATTTCGGGGCAGAGAAGGACAGGCAGAGTATGATAAACGGTGGACGACTAAAGTCACAGATGTCCGCAACTGGTTTGTCTTTGCTGCCAGTGAGAGGTGGCGAGAGGATAATGAGGAGCATGAACATTACTCCGACTCTGGTGGCAAATCTGGAGGAGAGAAAGAAAAACTGGCATACACGGTGCTCGCCGCAAGTCTTGCCTATCAGTTTGGTTTGGAGTGGGGCAAGGTTCGTTCCAGATCCTTTCGTTTTGTGGTTATTGACGAGGCCTTTGGCCGTGGTTCTGACGAATCTGCCCAATACGGTTTACGCCTCTTTAAACAACTCAACCTGCAACTTCTTATTGTAACTCCCCTCCAAAAAATTCACATTATTGAACCATTCGTTGCAAGTGTTGCCTTTGTCTATAATGAAGAGGGGCGAGAGTCAAAATTACAAACTATGACCATTGATGAATATCACGCCAAGAAAAAGAGCCACCGGTCATGAGTTGGACAAGCCCAAATGACCTCAAAACACAGGTGGAGAAACTGTGGTTGCAAGGAAAACTCCTGGCAACCATGATCACCGACCAAGCATTTTTTCCCCGGCGATTGATCTTTAAAAGTCCCACATCAAAAGACCTCAACCAGCGCTATAACGAGGTTCGTAACTGGGTCAAAGAAATTCGCACGCTTGAGCAGAATGGCCTTTTACAGGTAACGTGGTCTGAAATCAACCACCGTGTGATTGGCAAAAACAGACTGCCAACCCAGGTATGGCTCAACTCTTTAGATGATGGCCTCATCCTCATTGGCAAACAGGCGGCAAGTAAACAATTTGCCAAAATCAAAGATGAAACAGACAAACGGCAACCAAAGCTCTTATCGTGGTTAGAACACCACCCCATGAAAGCGCTTGCCAGCCATAAGGAATGGTCTCTTTTACTTGATATCATAAACCACCTCCAGCAAAACCCCAGACCCAATATTTACATTCGCCAACTTGATCTACCCAACATTCACAGTAAATTTATAGAACAACATCGGGGGATACTTACAGAACTCCTTGATCTTACCCTGCCCGCAATAGCCATCAAGCCAGAGCACCGTGGCATAAAAAGTTTTTGTAAACGTTACGGTTTTTCAGATAAGCCTGAACTTGTCCGCTTCCGGATCCTTGATCCAAATTTAGCCTTTTTTACAAAGGAGACAGATCAGGACATAACCATCAGCAAATACGCCTTTACGAAACTAAACTTATCACTCAAGCAGGTCTTTATCACAGAAAATGAGATCAATTTCTTAACATTCCCCAATATAAAAAACAGTTTAGTGATCTGGGGGCAAGGGTACGGTTTTACCATGCTCAGTAAATGTAACTGGCTACGACAATGCCAAATTCACTACTGGGGAGACATCGATAGCCATGGTTTTGCCATTCTTGACCAACTCCGCAGCCATTATCCCCACAGTAGTTCTCTACTCATGGATCAACAAACCCTCCTTGCCCACAGAGATTTATGGGGCAGAGAAAACAAACCAGTTCATCATGATCTGCCAAGATTAACAGCAGCTGAAGCTAAACTTTATAATAAGCTACGAAATAATGACTTGAGGCAAAACCTTCGCCTTGAGCAGGAACATATTTCATATTCTTGGTTAAACAATCGACTGAACGAAATTGCCGAAGAGTAATCTCGCCTATTACTACTCCATGGCCAGTGCAATTAAACGATCCAGCAGGGCGGAAAAATCAAGGCCATGGGCCCTGGCGGCTTGAGGCAGGAGACTTGTTGGAGTCATGCCGGGAATGGTGTTGGTTTCAATGACAAAGATCTCGCCCGCTTCATTGAAGATCATATCCGTACGGCTATACCCCCTGAGCTTTAGCGCCCTGTGAGCCCGAACCCCGTATTCCTGCGCCTTCTCCCAGATCTCCTGCGGAACCTGGGCCGGGCAAATCTCGGTGGTGGCTCCCGGGGTGTATTTGGCCGTGTAGTCAAAAAAACTAAACGCTTCCCCTGGAATGACCTCCACCAGCGGCAGGGGGACCAGATCAGCATTGCCGAGCACCCCGACGGTAATCTCCCTCCCCTTGATAAACTGCTCCACCATCACCTCGGAATCATAGGTAAAGGCCAGCTCAATCCCGGCGCCCAGTTCTTCAACATTATGCACCAGACTCATCCCCAGGGACGACCCCTGGCGAATGGGCTTGACCACCAGGGGGAAACCGAGCTTCTCACCAATCCCCCGGGGATTCCCGATATCCCCGCGACTGGCCATATGATAGGCGGCCACGGGCAGCCCTGCACTGACATATTGTTTTTTGGCCACATCCTTGTCCATGGCCATGGCACTGCCGAGCACCCCGGCCCCCTGATACGGCACGCCGAGAAGATCGAGCATCCCCTGCATGGTGCCGTCTTCACCGAATAAGCCATGGAGGAGAATAAAGGCCACATCAAGCTTGTCTGCATCCCGGGCCAATTTGCCAAGGTCGGTTGCCGGATCATATTGAAAGACATCGTATTTTTCTGTGTCAAGGGCCTGCATCACCCCTTTGGCTCCGGCCAGAGACACCTCACGTTCCCCGGATTTTCCTCCGGCAAGAAGAGCTAACTGTATTTTTTTAGACATTAATGATACCTTCAAGCTTAATTATAAAAATGGATTATTATACCAGGAAAACGGCTCAGACCTGATGCCGGATAATTATTCATGATCATCCCCTAATTGTCAATGGATACAAGCATGCCATCTCAGAACCAGCACGCGGTCACAAGACCCGCCATAACCCCTGCCATTATTGGACAGCTTGAAGCCATTGTGGGAAAGGAAGGGGTGGAAACGAACAAAGAAGAACTTCTGTGCTACTCCTATGACGGCACCGGGCAGGAATCCGTACCGGAGGCGGTCGTCTTCCCTGAAAACACCCAGCACGTCGCAGCCATTATGAAACTGGCCCATGCCAACCGCATCCCCGTGGTTCCCAGGGGGGCCGGATCCGGCATGACCGGGGGATCCGTACCGCTCCAGGGCGGCCTTGTCCTGGCCATGGCCAGGATGAATCACATCCTGGAACTGGATCGTGCCAATCAGATTGCCGTTGTTGAGCCGGGGGTCATCACCGGCAATCTGCGTAAACGGGCGGCCCAGGACCACCTCTTCTACCCGGTTGACCCGGCCAGTGTCGACTTCTGCACCATGGGGGGCAATGTGGCCGAATGTGCCGGCGGCCCGAGTGCGGTGAAGTACGGGGTCACCCGCGACTACATCCTCGGACTTGAAGTGGTCCATGCGGACGGCCGCATCATCGAGACAGGGGTGAGGACCAACAAAGGCGAGGTGGGCTATGACCTCACCCGCCTCATTACCTGTTCAGAAGTGACCCTTGGTGTCATCACCAAGATCATCGTCCGCCTCATCGGCCAACCCACTGCCACCCGCACCACCATGCTGCTCTTTGATGATCTGCACAGCGCCGCCGCCCTGGTCTCCGAACTGTTGATCCATCACACCCCGGCCAAACTGGAATATCTGGATCAAACAGCGCTGGCCATTGTGGCCGACAAACTCCCGGAACCGCTGCCTGCCAGCACACAGGCCATGCTCATCATCGAGCTTGACGGTGACCCTGAATCCGTCGACATCCAGGGCCGACGCCTGGATGATTTCCTCCGCGACCAGCCCCACCTCCTGCACCAGGCCACTGCTACAGACCCCAGACAAGCCAAGCGGCTCTGGCTGGCCCGCAAACAGGTTTCTCCCTCGGCCTTCAAGCTCCGGCCGGATAAGATCAGTGAGGATGTGGTGGTCCCGAAAACAAAAATACCCGATTTGGTCCGAGTCACCGAAACCCTGGCCAAGGAGATGAATCTCATCATTTTCACCTTTGGCCATGCCGGGGACGGAAATATTCATGTGAATATCATGGTGGACAAAACAGACCCCATGGAATACAGCCGCGGACGTCAGGCCAAGGAGGAACTCTTCAAAACGGTGCTATCCCT
>JAQIBE010000013.1 GCA_027859235.1 Desulfobulbaceae bacterium | reverse complement strand
CTTGAGTTCATCAAAGGGAAGGTCACGCAGTTGGGCCATGGAGGAATTGCCGGTGCCGAAATCATCGATGGAGAGCCTGATCCGTTTGAGGCGCAGGCGAATGATGATGTCGAGCGCGGCAAGAGGATCCTGCATCAAACGGCTTTCGGTGATCTCCAGGATGAGGTTGGTTAAGGGCACCCCTGCCTTTTCCGCCGTACGGGCGATAAAATCAGGAAACTCAACATCGCTGAAGTTGTCCATGGAGGCATTCACCGCCACCTTCAGATCAAGACCGGCATCCAGCCACTTGCGTGTCTGAGCCAGGGCTGCGGTCAGCACGACCCTGGTCAGATCATCGATCAGGCCGTGTTCTTCGGCCAGGGTGATGAATTGATCGGGAAACACCAGCCCATCTTCTGGATGGCGCCAGCGCACCAGAGTCTCGACGCCAAAGACCTTGCCGGTGGCGAGTTCCACCTTGGGTTGGTAATAGTTTTCCAGGTGGCCGGCGGCAATCGCCTGCCGTAGATCCTCGGCGCTATAAATCTTGCCGACGGCACGAGGTGGCGCAGGAGTGCAGATGTTTGCACCACGCTCCAGCATCTGTTGCAGCTGCTCCCGCGTCGCCGGTTTATGGATCGTGCCAAGGAGTTGCAGTTTGTGGGCCAGGGCCAGTGTTTCAGCGGTCTCCAGGGTACGGGTGTCCTCTCCGCTGATTAGAACCAGTCCTTTGTCATAGTGGAGGGCCACCAGCTGCCGCACGAATTCGATGCCGTCCATTTCCGGCATCTGCAGATCGCAGAATATCAGAGAAATCTGGGCGGCATCGGCAGCCAGCTCGGCTAGGGCGGCGTGAGCGCTCTCACAGGGCACCACCTCCAGGTCGGTAAGGCTTCCGATTTGGCGGTGCAGTACTTTCAGGATAAAGGGTTCGTCATCGATAATCAGGATCTTCATATATGTTCTTCCTTGTCATATTTTGTCAGCCGGGCACGGCATTCCATCATCACTGTCTCGAGAGCAGCCTCAAATCCTGGCATGCCTTGGTGGATTCCATCCAGGTCCTTGGCCTGACCGGCCTTTTCCAAAGAAACGCACAGATCGGCCAGGGTTTCTGCACCGACGGTTCGCGACGAGGACTTCAGCTTGTGGGCAATGGCCTGGACCTCCCCGGTGTCGCCAGCAGCGGCGGCCGCACCGAGTTCCGTGCCCAGACGCTGGGCCGAGACCAGGTAGTCGCCCAGAAATTCGTGCACGGTATCCGGGTCGTCCCCCACCAACCCCTGCAGCACGGTGATGTCCACGACACTACCCGTTTTTTCGTCCCCGGGAGGATTAGTCAGCACCGCTGCCGTGGTGGGCGGTTCATGGGTCGGCGGAAGCCACTTATTAAGGGCGGTCTGCAGGGTCTGGATACGGAGCGGTTTGGTCAAGTACTCATCCATGCCGGTGGCAAGGGCGCGATGCACCTCACTGTGCGAGGCATTGGCCGTCAAGGCCAGGATGGGTATCCGCCGGCCATCGCTTTCTTCCCGGCGGATGGTTTCAGCCAGCGTATAGCCGTCCATCTCCGGCATATGCAGGTCAGTGAGCAGGAGACAGTAATCTCCATCCCGCCACATACCTAAGGCCTCCGCCCCATTGTCCGCGACTTCCGCCCTCTGGCCGAGCAGGGCGAGCTGCTGCAGAATGACCTTCTGATTGATGTAGTCATCCTCGGCCACCAGGATGAGCCGGCCTTGTGCCCTTGCCTCGGCAATACTGGGCAATGTGGCTCCTTGGCCAAGGGTTATCTTTTGGGCCTGTTTCTGGGGAGGAGGTTCGGGAATATCCCGGCCGGCGGCCAGCGCTACGGCATTCACAAAGCTCTGCCGCCGCATGGCGGCACCATCCAGAGTGATTATTCCCTTGCTCTCCTGCCGGGCCCGCCGTCGTCTGCCCCGGGTAAGCAGCAGCACAGCCCGCATATTTGGCAGGCTGGCAAAGGGGGCGAGCAGTGTCTCGTTGGAGTGCGTCTCATTGCCGCCATCCAGGATCACCACCAGAGTGGACTCCGCAGACACAGATGGTGTGGTGACAACCCGGGCCCCTGCAGATTCGAGATAGGCAGACAGCCCCATATCCTCGAGATTGGGACTGTCCGCCAACAGGCAGTCAATCCCGGTAAGATCGGGCCACGAGCGGAGTGGCTGCTCCTCCGGGGCGGTCAAGGGCAGGGTGACGGAGAAGGTCGTTCCCTTGTCCGGTCGACTTTCCACGGCAATGTCGCCCCCCATAATGGCCACTAGGCGCTGACAGATGGTGAGTCCCAGCCCGGTGCCTCCAAAGCGGCGGGTGGTGGACATCTCGCCCTGGGAGAAGGGGGTGAAGAGCTGGGCCACGGTCTCCGGCGTCATGCCGATACCGTTATCGCTGATCTGGAAGAGCAATTGCAATGGCCTGACCTGAGCCACCTCCACCCGCAGCGCTATCCACCCCGGCCGTTTGGTCTGAGCGGTATCGGAAAACTTGATGGCGTTGCCCAACAGATTGTAGAAGACCTGGCGCAACCGCAGGGCATCGCCGATGACCAGCTCCGGGACATCCGGGGCGATGAACAGGTCAAAGCGGGTTCCCTTATCGACCACCATCGGCACGAGCGACTGGCAGAGATCCTCGATCAGCTCCACCAGAGGTACCGGTACCTGTTCCATTTCCAGACGGCCGGCCTCGGCCTTGGAGAAATCGAGGATATCGTCGATGAGCCCCAGCAGGTTAGTAGACGAGTCCCGGATGGTGCGGACCAGATCGACCTGGGAGGTAGTCAGACTGCTCTGCTCCAGCACCTCCACCATGCCGATGACGCCATTCATGGGGGTGCGTATTTCGTGGCTCATGGTGGCCAGGAAGGCCGACTTGGCCTGGTTTGCCTGTTCGGCCACCTCGCGGGCCTCGGTCAGATCGGCGATGAACTGTTTCCGCTCGCGGATATCACGCAGGACGCCGGTGAATAATCGTTGGCCGTGGCTCTGAAACTCACTGATCGACAATTCCAGGGGGATCAACCGTCCGTCCTTGTGCCGCCCCTCCACCTCGCGGCCGCTGCCGATGATGTGCGGGTTTCCTTCGCGCAGATAGCGGGCGATATACTCGTCATGGTTGCTGCCGTGGGGCTCGGCGGGGAGTTGGTCAACGTTGTGACCAATGAGTTCTTCCGGGGTGTAGCCCAGCACCCTTTGCACGGCAAGGTTGGCGGACTGCACGATCCCCTTGTCGTTGATGGTGATGACGCAGTCCAGCAGATTGTCCAGGATGGCGCGAAGTTTCTCCTCCTGTTCGGAGAGCAGGTTGTTTGCCGCTGTCAGGGCGAGGGTCCGTTCTTCGACCTTGGTCTCTAGCACCTCGGTGAGCTGGCGCAGGGCGTACTCTGTCTCCTTGAGGGGGCTGATGTCAAAGAGATTGCCTTCGAGGCGCAGGGGGCGGCCGCTGGCATCGTAGAGCGGCCGACCGAGTACATAGATCCACCGTTCGCTGCCGTCCCGATGGCGGATGCGGTACTCAAGGGCAAATGACGTCTGTTCGGCAATGGCGAGCGCAACCGCCTTATCCAGCTGCGGTTGGTCCTCCGGCAGGATGAGGTCGGGCCACTGCACCCGGCCAGACAGGAACTCCTCTGCCGGCCAGCCGGTGAGCTCATTCACCCCCTGACTTACAAAGGTCATCCGCCAGGGGGAGGAGAGTTCGCAGACATAGACTGCGCCGGGGATATTCTCGGCGAAGTCATGCCAGTGCTGCTCACTGGCTGCGATCAATGCATTACGGATGGCTGTACCCAGGACAGTGAAGGCGACCAGCAAGGAGGCCACCATTGAAAAGCCAAGATAGAGACGCGACTCGAGGCTGGCCCCGTTTTGCCAGACAGCAGTCTCCGGCTGCAGTTCCAGCTGCCAGATTCGACCGGTAACGGTTGTCTCCTGATGCCAGGTGGGGGTGAGAGATGGAGGCAGGGTGCTAATCAGCACCTGTGCTGGCTCTCCCAGGCTTATGTCCGTGACCCGGAAGAGCAGTCCCCGGGCCTCTGCTGCCTGGGTCAGGGGGGCGAAGAGTGTATTGACTTCATAGAGGCCAACAACGAAGCCGCGCAGGGCCCTCCGCCGCTCCTCCACCGTGGCGCCCTCTGCAGTAAACCCTTGGCGATACACCGGCATGAAAAGCAGGATCGAGTCTTGGTCGGTGCGCAGCTGGGGTACAATCTCGGTGGCGACTGCCATGCCGGTGTCGCGGGCCCGGACCATTGCCATCCGCCGTGTCTCCTGCGAGCCATGGTCTCGGCCAAACACCGGCGGCAGAGGGCCTTGGGTGGCGCTGAAGAGGACAGGAAAATACTCAGCCCTCTCCCCAAGTTTAACCTCTTGCTCGTTGGCATCGACCGCAAAGATGTGGGTGCCGTTCCCCTTCAGCCGCATGACCGTTTCGAAGGCCTGTCGTTCGTTCTCCGTCACTCGCGGCGCCCAGTCCACGGCCAGGATGGTCGGGTGGCGGATGATGTCGGCGGTGAAGGTGGCAAATCCCTGGCTGGTCACCTCTTCGCTGGCGACAATGAAACGCTCGATGCTCGCCAGATCGTGTATCTGATTCGTCAGTTGGCGAAAGCCAAGCTCATTGGCAACTGCCATCTGATCCTTGGCCATCCGCTCGGCATGAACCTTCTCCAGGTCATTCAACCCCAGATGGGCCGCAACCAACAGCAAGGCGGTGAAAATGAGTTGCAGCGTGATCTGGCCCCGGCTCTCGGACCAGCAGGTACAGGCCCTGGGACAAAAAGAGAGCAGCACCGGGGCAAAGAGGATGACACCGATACTGTCGCCCACCCACCACAGGAGCCACTGACTCAGTATATTATCCGTAGTTATCCCGGCGCCGGCAAGGTGGAGGGAAACTACGCCCACGGTGGCCGAAATTAGACAGGACATCGGCCCGGCCAGAAGCAGAAAGCGCCACAGATTGGACTCGGTCATCGGTGCTTCTGGAGTGAAAAACTTCCGGGTAAGACTTGCCCCCAGCAGGGCGGCCAGGGTTGATCCACTGGCCACGGCTGCGGCCAGTGGAATGCCGGCGATTGTGGGACCCAGCAAAAAATTATAGAGGAAGGCCCCGAGCCATAGCCCGGGCAACAGCCGGTAGCCCCAGATCAGCAGGGCAGCTAGCGCCAAACCGGACGCCGGCCACATCGGCGAGGCATGGGCGAGATCAATGGCCAGCATCTTTCCGACTATTCCGGCCACGACATAGGCCAGCGCCACCAGGACAAGGCGAAGCAGCAGAGCCCGGCGGCTTAGGGGTGTGTGTTCTTCAGAGATCTGGGGCGTGACGCCCATGGGGTCAGGTGCGGCAGAAGTTTCCATGCTCGATGGTACGCCTGTATCTGTCAAGAAAACACCTCTTGTTAAAGTTGGTTTAAGAAGACAGTTGCGATAAGTGTATGGTGACGTTAAACCGCCACGAAGGAGGAAAATCCGATAAAACCATTCACACAGCCTTCCCAAAAATAACTATAGCAGATCTGTAAACTGAATCGAAAGGTGAATATATTGCATCAAATAGCTCAATAATGCAATCAAGAACGACGCACGGGCATGCCCGCTGTATCGGCTTCGGCCACCGAACTACAGCTCGAACTGAATCGGTTAAAGACAGGTGCGCATCTTAGCTTTGTGTTTGGCAATAAGATACCAATAATGAAAAATGAAAAGATACTAGTGATTCTTATCACGAAAAAGTAAACTTGAGCTAATGTCATTAACTATCGTCGGAAATTAATTCTCCCATAAAATTCTTCCTAAGGGGAAAGTTATGAAAAGGGTAATAGTCCTAATTATAATCTCTTTGTTTTCTGTTTGCACATTAACCGCTTGCAACCTTTTTGCGCCTGGTCAAGTAAAGAAAACTGCCACTAAATAAGAAGAGACAGCAGAAATAACCTCTTCATTGCGGAGTTAGTTTCAGTAATAAAAACGGAAATAAAGAGAGAATTTTATGGAGTTTATTAAAATTATTTGTGCAATTTTATTACCCCCTTTGGGGGTATTCCTCCAAGTTGGCATCGGCAAACATTTCTGGATTAACCTTATATTAACTTTGTTTGGCTATCTTCCTGGAATTGTTCATGCTGTATGGGTAGTTGCTAAAAAGAAATAAGGAGGGAATAAGATGAAATTAATACGCAATATAAGTGGAGCTTTTACAGGCGGCGTTTTAGGTGCCCTACTGGACAGTTTTAACATTTGGGCAATGGGCAAAACAGGTATCTCTGATCTCATAGGAATTACCATGAAACCAGAGTTTACGGCTCCTTGGGCATATAAACGTATGATTTGGGGCGGAATTTGGATGCTTCTACTTTTAATCCCATTCCTCAAAAGTAAAATCATTTTAAGAGGCATGCTAGTCAGTCTTATCCCGTCGGCAATGATGCTCTTTATAGTATTCCCAGCAATGGGAAAAGGCATGTATGGTTTAGGGTTCGGCACTCTGATGCCTATAGTTGTAATTGCTCTAAATTTTATTTATGGAGTTCTTGCATCCTATTGGTATTCCATGGCCAAATAATAAATAAATTTCGTCTAATAATATGCTTAAGCACGCCAGTTTTAACGGCTTCGGCCACTTAACTACAACGCGAATTTAATTGGGATAAGCTCCAATCCTCTCAGGGTATGCAGATTGGAGCTAGGAGGAAGATCATGAATGAGTCAACCATCCGGAAGTCAGCGGCGGCCTCCACGGTCAGGGGTCCGCAGAGACGGGTTCCCATGGGGGTTCGATGCGCAGCATGGTTTGCAATGCTGATGTTTGCGAATCTTCCCGCCCTCGCCTTTGGCCAACCACCATGCCCCGGAATTCACGTAAAGATTCTGGACATAAGAAACAGCACTGGAAGTATAGCGTGCGCGCTGTTCGAATCGGAGGAGGGTTTCCCTAAAGATTTTTTGCAATTTGCAACGAATATTACGATCATCAAAATTCGGGAGTCCCAGGCGATTTGCCACTTTGCAGACATCCCGCCGGGTAAGTATGCGATGGCCGTCATTCATGATGAGAATATGAACGGCAAGCTGGATACCAGCTGGATGGGTGCCCCCAAGGAAGGCTTTGGTTTTTCAAACAACGCCGAAGCATTACTAAGCGCTCCTTCATTCTCTGCCGCCAGCTTCCGATACGATGGGCAGAATATAGATATGACGATGTGCTTGGCTTACTGAGTGGCCACTACATTGAAGATTTGCTCTTTCCGTCTTCAATAAAGCCTCCCATTCAGGGCTGCACCTGACAAGGCAATAAAGCACGATGCGCGAGCATGCCCGCTTTAACGGCTTCGGCCAACTTA
Organism: Desulfobulbaceae bacterium; assembly: GCA_027859235.1. Lineage (GTDB taxonomy): Bacteria > Desulfobacterota > Desulfobulbia > Desulfobulbales > SURF-16 > JAJRUT01. The sequence goes on along the minus strand of JAQIBE010000013.1, from coordinate 8,071 downwards.
ATACAACCCGATCTTGCCAATCTCGGCTAGGCGCGCGTCTTAGCTTTGCGTTAAGTATCAAGAATAGATTTGATTCCATGTAAGATGTTCAGTAGGATTATTAAAGAATTGGGAGTTTGAGATTTATAGCGCTTATCTTCATCTCTTTCAGGTTATTACTCCGGCAGTAATTAAAATCGCTAGCAACTAAGGGTATCTGTTTGTTTTTGTTGCCTGATAACTTGGCCCCAGAAGGAGTGTTGTTGGTGGAAATCGCTAAAAGAAACCTCATACTGATTGTAATGGCTGTCTGGATTTGCATCCTTGGCATCTTTTCCTATTGGTTTGAGATGGATGCCCGGCGAGAAGAAAAGCTCAAGGCAATGGTCACAGCCAATGCCTTCTTCCAGCAAATCGAGATAAGCCGCCAGTGGAACGCCATGCACGGCGGGGTCTATGTGCCACTCACCAACACAACTCAACCCAATGAATATCTGCCAATCCAAAACCGCGACCTGACCACAGACAAAGGCCTCAAACTGACCAAGATCAACCCGGCCTTTATGACCAGGCAGATCGCGGAGCTGTCAGCAAAAAATAAACGTGGCATTCAATTCCACATCACCAGCCTCAAGCCGATCAGGCCCGAGAACAGGGCAGCAGAGTGGGAAGAGAGATGGATGAAGTCCTTCGAGCAGGGAGTCAAGGAGCAGGGCGAATTCTTCGAGAATGGCAACAACAGTACCCGGTTCCGTTACATGGCGCCCCTTACTGTCAAAGCTGAATGTCTGCAATGTCATGCTCAGCAGGGGTATAAGGAGGGTGACATCCGGGGCGCCATCAGCGTTTCTCTTTCTTACCCCTCGCACGGCCACCATCAACTTCTTACCGGCTATGGCTCAGTGGCGCTAATAGGGTTGATCTTTATCTTTATCGGTGGCCGCCTTTATGAGAGCAAACAGCGGCTGTTCGACGCCACCTTCAACAGTCCAGTTCCTACCTGTGTTACAGGTAAAGACTTCTTGATTCTGATAGCAAACAAAGCGTACTGGGAAATTTTCGGTCACCTCCCTGATAAGCAAAAAACGATAAAGTGCTATGAGCATAGACCGGGAAAATCGTGCCATACCGAACGTTGTCCCCTTGTCAGGATAATGAGTGGAGAGAGCTCATACAAAGACGAAACTCTCAAGGAAAAGGATGGGATAATCCGCTATTTCCTCGTCAGCGCTAAACCCCTGCTAGGCTCCAAGGGCAAGGTGCTGGGGTGTGTCGAAAGTTTTTATGATATAACCGAGCGTAAGCGAATAGATAAGGCACTGGAGGAATCAAACCGTAAACTTGAAGCCCTGAGCATTTTAGATGAGCTGACAGGAGTAGCCAATCGCAGAAGGTTTGATGAGGTGTTGCAGCGAGAGTATGCCAGGCATAGCCGTTCCGGGGCAAAACTGTCGCTGATTATGGTGGATATTGACTATTTCAAGCAGTTCAATGACTGCTACGGCCATGTCGAAGGCGACACGTGTTTGCAACAGGTTGCCCAGGCGATAGCTGCTTGCGCCCCCCGACCTACTGACCTGGTCGCCCGTTATGGCGGTGAGGAATTCGTCTTAATCCTGCCCGAAACTGATCGCACTGGTGCGCATGTAATTGCCGAAAAGGTCCGTCAAGCTATCATGGACAGGGGTATTCCCCACAAAGAATCAACGGTAGCAGACTGCGTCACCATCAGTCTGGGTGTTGTGACAGTTCGGTGCATTGCGGGTGGGATGGCTATGGACGTAGTCACCCGAGCGGATGAACTTCTCTACCGGGCCAAAGATTCTGGGCGTAACCGCGTGGAATACACCAGGCCAAGCGAAGCTGGGGAGGAACCTCAAGGCAATTTTGTGCAATTGATCTGGAATGATTCCTACTGTTGCGGCAATCCAGTTATTGACGCACAACATCAGTCCCTCTTTCAGACCTCCAATGAACTACTTGAAGCGATTTTTTCAGGCCTCCCAGCCATAGAGATTGCCCCTATCATTAGCCGCCTGCTCGATGGCGTCAGTCAGCATTTTCACGATGAAGAAGCAATTCTCGAGACGATAAGTTTCCCCGGCAGGAGTCGACACGTTGAAGAACACGCCAGGCTCCTGGCTAAGGGTTTTAAACTGTCTGAGTCGTTTGCGGCATCCTCCCTCTCGGTCGGCGATGTTTTCCAGTTTCTGGCATATGAGGTGATTTCGCAACATATGCTCCAGGAGGATCGAAAGTTTTTTCCGTTTATCGAGCCTGCCACAGCTAAACCAGGTGAAATGAAATCGGCGTGACAGAAGGTGCGGGAATGTGCTTCCCAGAAATTTTAGCCTCCGGAGAAACAACCCTGGTGGCCCACAAGCGGCACAATCTCCTGTAAGGCCTTTAGTACCAGGGCGCGGAGGGGTTCCACTTCACCACATTTCATAAGATAAAACCCGCGTCCCTGTGGTTCGTCAATTGGTCCGGGGGGCTTTTTTATGTTTTATTTCCGTGCAATGTGTTTTTTCCCTTGCGCTATGCTCAGAATAGAGTACTATATTGCTCGTATCAAATAAGCAGGCGAAAAATTCCATTCACGTTCTCTTCATTTATCTTCTTGTATACTCGTTTCTTCCTCCTGTAGGCATATTCGTTGTTGTCGAAGTTTTTGCTGATCACTTAAATAGGATAAGTAGTTATGAGCCCCTCTTTGTTACTGAATTTATTTTGTCTGGATTTCCAGACTTCCAGCCCAGGGATCAATTGATTCCTCGGCTCTAAAGCAAAGTGATTCCTATGAAGGAACCACACCTAATGGAGTATTACAAGATGGCAGAAGGAACAGTTAAGTGGTTTAATGACGCAAAAGGTTTTGGTTTTATTGAGCAATCTGACGGCGGAAAGGATGTATTTGTACATCACTCTGCAATTCAATCTGATGGCTTCAAGTCATTAGAAGAAGGCGCTAAAGTAACTTATGATGTTGTTGATGGAGCTAAAGGACCAGCTGCAGAGAACGTTGTTCAGTTATAAGCACTGCGATTGACTATTAAAAAGGCCCTGCACTCTGTGCAGGGCCTTTTTTTTTTGCTATGTTGTCCACCCTGACAGGCATTATTCATAATTCATAAGGACAGAGTCTTGGCTAGAACAAACTACTCATTTGAAAAGCGCCAGAAAGAATTGGCAAAGAAAAAGAAGAAAGAGGATAAAAGGCAGCGCAAGCTGGAGAAACAGCAGGTTGTTGCTGGGGAAGAGGGAACTCCTTCTGTTGATGAAGAAGAATAGCTGTAACGCTGCATGCCTCTAACGATGAATCCCCTGTCTTTATAACTACGTTATGGCAGAGGAGATGATTCGGTATCCTGACCTGATCCGTTTCTCTGACTGTCTCTATTGTCGATCAGGGGTGTAATGCTTCAGTCCAGGATGGGCAAGATTTTCTAGTCCTGCTCGTGATAAGAGTATTTGAGAAAATGTTTCATCGCTATGCTGTTGGCCTTGGTCAATCTCTCCGGGCAATTCATGTCCTTTTAACCTCCCCCACGTCACACCTCCCTCACAGTACCCCCTGTTCAGCCTCTGTAATAGATTAAAATAACCCTTTTCACGTCAATGAACAGATTCCTTCCCGGAGGATCTCTTTAGTTTTTAACGGGCTGGGAAAAAATGTACTCATCCATATTAATCTTTTGACCTGAGCAAAGAAGGTCACAGGTCTTACATCCACACTTTTTTTAAGAATCCAACCCGAGCAAAAAAAGGTATTGTGGAAAATTAGATGGGAAAACGAAAAAAAAGCTTGATAGAAGAGTGAAAAAAGTTGTTTCCTAGTTGTTACAGTAGATTTTTACGCGGTCTACATCTGCAAGGGTTGTAATTCAGGGCAATTAAAAAGCTTTAAACTTTCGAGCAGATGGCACATATGCTGATTTCTCTCATAGTGGTAAACGACGACGACGCAGGGCTTGAGCAAGTGATTCAGGTATAATCTGGTCTGTGTAAGGATAATTTATTTTGTCTGGGTATCCAGACGTTCAGCCGAGGCAGCAAATGATTTCCTCGGCTCTAAAACAAAGTGGTTCTCTATCAGAACCGTATATTACAGGAGTGTTTTAAAATGGCAGAAGGAACAGTTAAGTGGTTTAATGATGCAAAGGGTTTTGGTTTTATTGAGCAGGAAGATGGCGGAAAGGATGTATTTGTACATCACTCTGCAATTCAAGCTGAGGGCTTCAAATCTTTGACAGAAGGCGCCAAGGTGACTTACGACGTTGTCGACGGACCTAAAGGCCCAGCTGCAGAGAACGTTGTGCAGTTATAAGCACTGCGATTGACCGTTAAAAAGACCCTGCACCCTGTGCAGGGTCTTTTTTTTTGCTATGTTTCCCGCGCTGAACATGAATTATTCATGGACGAAACGATTCATTTGCAAAGATGTTCAGCCGCCGCTATCCTGTTGGCGCATTGCCAATCTCTCCGGACCATTCATGTCTGGTGTGCTCAGTCCCCTTTTTACGCAAAACATGAAGGCTTAGCCAGACATCGTTAACGTCTCGTGTTTACAGACAGTTACGCTTATGCAGGTTGAGTTTATTTGTTTTTGGTCTTATTCGGCTTAAGGAGATATTCCAGCCTTTCTCTCTGTGAATTTGACTTGATCTCTTGAGAAATACAGAACTTCCCGGAAGTCCACCTCTTTCTTTAGCCAGAGGTTCCGCAGGTTTTCTTCAAAATCCATCATGCCAAGTCCTTTGTCTGTACGAATTTCATCCCCCATGCTGTTCTCTTGCCTTTGTCGGGGAAGGTTTCTTTGGCGAATCGTCGTTGTATTCCTTGCTGAAGAAAGGTAAGGAGTTGACGAAGGTTTAGGTACGTTTTCTTGTTGGCCGCACTGTATTTTAACATGACTTGGTGATTTTTACGTGGAAGCAACTTTAAAAAAGATTTTTGGTTTTACCGATTTTCGCCCCCATCAGCGGGAGATCGTCCAGTCGATACTCGATGGTCGGGACGTGTTTGCCGTGATGCCGACAGGCGGCGGGAAATCGCTCTGCTATTTGCTCCCGGCGCTTCTCAAACCAGGTCTGTGTTTAGTCATAAGCCCCCTTATCTCGTTGATGAAGGATCAGGTGGATAACGCCCGTGAGGTGGGGATTCGTGCAGCCTTCTTGAACTCCACCCAGTCCCCTGATGAGCGGCGGCAGGTGGTTTCTGCCATTCATGAGGGTGAGCTTGATGTCCTCTATGTGGCACCTGAGCGACTGAGTACCCGGGACTTCCAGGAGTTTGTCGCAGGCATCAATATTAATTTTGTCGCGGTGGATGAGGCCCATTGTGTGTCGGAATGGGGGCATGATTTCAGGCCCGATTATCTGGCCCTCTCTAATCTGAAAAAGATAGTGGGCGCGGTTCCGGTGGCCGCCTTTACCGCCACCGCCACCCGGAAGGTGCAGGATGATATTGTTGATCGCCTGCGTTTGGATCACCCCTATATGGTCCGGGCCTCTTTTGACCGTCCCAATCTTTTTTACAAGGTTGAAGCAAAGGATGGCGTTTCAGCCCAGGTGGCCCAGGCAGTGCTGCAGTTTAAGGAGCAACCCGGTATTGTCTATCGCCTCAGCCGTAAGGGTGTGGAGTCGACGGCGGCTTATCTGCAAAAGAAGGGGATCAATGCCGCCCCCTACCATGCAGGATTGTCACCCCAGGTGCGCCAGCGCCACCAGGAGCAGTTTAACCGTGATCAGATTCAGGTCATTGTCGCCACCATCGCCTTTGGCATGGGGATTGACAAGGCCAATGTCCGCTTTGTAATCCATGGTGATCTGCCCAAAAATATCGAGGGGTATTATCAGGAAACAGGACGGGCCGGTCGGGATGGGGATCTCTCCCATTGCATCCTGTTCTACAGTCGCGGCGATATGGCCAAACTTGGTTCTTTCATTGACCAGCATCCTGATAAAGCCCTGCAGAAGGTGAGTTGGCAGAAGCTTGGTAAAATGGCAGATTTTGCCGAGAAGGCGGAGTGTCGCCGGGTAAGCCTCCTCGGTTATTTTCAGGAGGTGTATCCCCATGATAATTGCGGCGCCTGTGACGTCTGTATGCAGGGGGTGGATGTGGTGGATGGCACCACTGAAGCGCAGATGTTCATGTCGGCCATTTACCGAACCCAGGAACGGTTTGGGGTCGGGCATATCCTGGACATTATTATGGGGGCCAAAAATAAGCGCATCCTGCAGCTGGGCCATGAGGCACTGCCGACCCATGGGGTGGGCAAACATCTAACCCGTTCCTTTTGGCGGCGTTTTTCGGAAGGTCTACTGGCGGAAGGTTTGCTGGAATCGGTGGGGGATCAGTTCAAAATACTCCAGATTACTGCCAAAGGTCAGGGGGTATTGTATGGCAAGTCCGGCTATACCTATGCTGTCTTAAAAGGTGAAAAGAAGAAGCCGCCTAGCAAGAATGTTGATGAAAAGGGGTATAACACGGATCTTTTCAGCCTCTTAAAAGAGGTGCGTACCCGGCTTTCCGATGCGGCCGACGTCCCGCCCTATGTGGTTTTTGCCGATAAGAGTCTGCGCCAGATGTGTCTGTATTATCCGCAAACAGAAGGGGGTATGCTCGGCATGCATGGTGTGGGCACCGCTAAGATGGCAAAGTATGGTCATGACTTTTTGGCGGAGATCAAAAAATATGTGGAAGCCAACCCTGAATGTCTCAAGGCGAGTGGTGTGGATATGCCGGTTGTAACCACGGTTGCCCGACTCGCAAAGGACAAGGATGGTGGCAGTTCGGAAACAATTCAGGCGACCATCGCTTTGCTTGAGCAGGGGCAGAGTCTGGCTGATATTGTCGCTGAACGGGGGCTGAAATTAACCACGATCTCCAGTCATGTTGAGGCGTATTTAGCCGCGGGGCATTCCCTGAACCTTGAACATCTGCTGGATACGGCTCAACAGCATAAAATTGAGACGAGTTTTACTACCCATGGGCTGGAGTTTCTCAAACCTGTGGTTGCAGAGCTTGATGTGACCTACGAGCAGGCAAAAATTGTTCGTGGATTAATCAGGGGGCGGGCAAATTCACATTCGTAACAAATAATAAGGAGAAAGCAATGAAGGAAAGTAGTTTTGTTGCCATGTTACTGATAGTGCCCTTTTTTATTTTTATTCTGATGTGTCCTCCCCCATGTCTTGGGGGTAAAACGCTCCTTGTGGGGGATTTTTCCACCCGGACTGAGGCCGATACCCTGCCTGAGCACTGGCAACCACTCCTCTTTGATGGCATAGAAAACCACACCGTCTATACCCATGTGGTTGATGAAGGTCTGGGTGTTATTCAGGCCATAGCCGAGCAAAGTTCCTCTGGCCTTGTGCGTAAAATCAGCATTGATGTGAACCAGTATCCGCAGATCTCTTTTCGCTGGAAAATTGACAATATTCTCCAAGCGGCTGATCTTACCCGTAAACAGGGGGATGATGCCCCGGCCCGGGTGTATGTGACCTTTGCTTATGACTCCTCCATGGTGAGCTTCTGGGAACGGGTGAAATTTGCAGCCATCAAGCTGATTTATGGCGAGTATCCGCCCATTGGGGCCTTGACCTATGTGTGGGCCAGCCATGGGGAAAAAGGAACCATTATGGACAATCCCTATACCAGCCGGGTGAAAATGGTTATTCTGGAGTCCGGTGGAGCGCAACAGGGTCAGTGGCTTAGCGAGCAACGTGATATTCAGGCCGATTATAAGAGGGCGTTTGCTTCCACCGCTGTCCCACGCATCTCCGGGGTGGCCATCATGACTGATACCGATAATACCGGCGAGCGGGCGGTGGCGTGGTATGGGGATATTATCTTTTCAGATTAGTCCCCTGGTGTGGGAAGCGTCATGTTCCAGCCGGTCTAGTGATCTATGCGCGGGATGAGGGGGATGCACGTTGTTCGCTGCTGCTCTATTGCCTGTTGCAGCTCCCGCAGTGAATGGTGGAGGTCGGCGGTGGCGGGTTGCTTGATATGTCGGCTGATTTCTGCCACCAAAAGATCATTTAGTTCGGTGAACTGCTCATAGTTGCCAGCCCCTCTAAAATACAGG
>JAQIBE010000316.1 GCA_027859235.1 Desulfobulbaceae bacterium | reverse complement strand
CTGTTGTGGCATTCAACTCCTCTCTTTATTATCTGACAGAGGATGAAGATGGCCCGCAGCTCCGCTTGACTCAAGCCGATCTGGCTTTACTGAAGCACGCCGTTGTTCAACGTTTTCGTGTGATTATCCTGCGGGATTTACAGCCGGAAAATAGAACCAAGTCAATATATCGCGGTCTGGAACGGAGTTGTGCCAACTGGTTTCGGCTGAAGGGTTATTGTCCCAAGGGGGATATGGGATTTGCTGAACTGCAGATCGAAATAACAGAAGATCTCAGCGCTTTTTTAATAGCGGAATTACATGATGTTTGTATACATGGAGCGGTGTCTTGTGTTAATTGTACCCAAGTTCGTTTAAAAGAATATGCAGACAGTCTTGGGGTTGATTTGGATAATGTTGCCAGCGGATGGCGCCAGCTTTTTTAACCTCTGTTTTAGAGAGTGGCCGGAGTGTCTCTGTTGAAAAAAATTCTCATTATAAAACCAAGTGCCTTGGGGGATATTGTCCATACCCTCCCCTTTCTTGCCGCCCTTAAAAGGACGTGTCCTGACTGTGAGGTGCATTGGGTTGTTGCTCGTGGGCTGCATACCTTTCTTGAAGGCCACCCCCTTATTCATAAGCTATGGATTTTTGAAAAGAAGCAATGGGGGAAACCAGGTAATTTTCTGCAGACGTTACAGGAACTTCGTCTGTTGTGGAGGGATCTGCACCGTGAAAAATTTGATGTTTCCGTTGATCTCTCAGGGTTGTTTCGTTCCGGGTTGTTGACGTTTGCAGCCGGGGCAAAGCGGAAGTGTGGTTTCAGTGATGCCGGTGAGGGGAGTTCATTCTTTTATAATGATACGATTGTCGGCGGACAGCAAGTCCATGCCCTGGACCGTTATCTGAAACTTGCAACCCATCTGGGGTGTGAATCCTATCCTGTGGAGTACCCCTTCCCCCCCCTAGGGGAACCGCCTGCGGTTATGGCAAAACTCCCTGAAAAATTTGCTGTGTTTGCCCCGTCAGCAGGAAAGCCTGCAAATCGCTGGCCCGCTGAACGGTTTGGCCTATTGGCAAAGAGGTTGCAGATTCCCGTGGTTGTGGTGGCCAGTGAGGCGGAGAAGGCTGTTGCCGAGGAAGCGGTTAAGGCTTCAGGAAACAGGATGATCTCCGTGGCTGGGCAGACGTCGATCAAGGAACTGACCACCCTCATTAGCCGGGCGCAATTCTTTGTGACCAATGATACTGGGCCGATGCACATTGCGGCTGGTCTGGGTATTCCTGTTGTGGCCATCTTTGGTCCTGCAAACCCTGTGCGCACGGGTCCCTATGGTGCGCAGCATATTGTTCTTCAGGAAGAATTAGATTGTATTCCATGTTATGCCTGGCAACCATGCAGCCATTGGCGCTGTATGGAAAATTTAAGCGTGGACCGGGTCTATGACTGTATAATGGCGAGACGCCTGCAGGATTAAGCATAAAAGAGTTGTAATATTTAACTGTAAGGAATGGTTGGATGGGTCATTTTAAGAAAATTCTATTTTTAGATACGGAGGTGCTGGCGTATATTAAGCCGTATATCCGTACGGTGTTGCTGGCGATCGTCTTCAGCCTGCTGGCCTCTGGAGCCACCGCTGCTCTTGCCTGGCTTGTAAAGCCGGCAATAGATAATATCTTTGTTGAAAAAAATTACGGGTTGTTGAAATGGCTCCCGGCCGGTGTCATTGGCGTCTATCTCCTCCAGTCTATCTGCACCATGATCTATAATTATCTCATGCGGTCTGCTGGATTCCGCATGGTGCGTGATACCAGAATGGCCATGCACGATCATCTTCTTTATTTACCTGTACTATCAGTGAGTAAGGAGTCTTCCGGCAAGATGATCTCGCGGATATTGAATGATTCAACGCAGCTTCGGCGGTTGGTGACGGATATTCTTCTTGTCGGTCTCAAAGAAATTCCGACAATTATTCTCCTTTTTGGGGTGGCGATGTATAGGCGCTGGGATTTGACCCTGATGGCGCTCATTGTTCTGCCGGCAATTATCGGCTTTGCCCATCGCCAGGGTAAGCGGGTGAAGAAGAAGAGAAATAAGGCGCAGGTTCTCTTGGCCCAGTTATCCCATTATATTAACGAGGCCACTGGCGGAGCCAAGGTTATCAAGGCCTTTACCAATGAAAAGGGGCTGGCAGAACGGTTTAATTCTGAGTCAATCCGGAATTGTGATGAGGAATTAAAGATTGTTCTGCATAAGGAATATGCCAAATTTTTTGCCAATCTTTCCACCGGTATTGGGGTTGCGATTGTTATTTGGTATGGCGGTAATCTGGTTGTTACGGAAGTCATCACAGTGGGTGACTTCTTCTCAGCCCTTGGTGCGATTGTGCTGATTTTTACACCAATAAAGCAGCTTTCAAAGTCGTATACCATTTATCAGGAAATTAAGGCGGCATCCGACCGGATCAAATGGGTGCGTGATATGGAGCTTGAAGACCCCGGTACAATCCCGCTTCCCGCCTTTACGGATGAAATCCAATATGACCATATTTCCCATCGTTACGCAAAGGACGGCGAACTGGTACTCCATGATGTGAATCTTTCCATCAAAAAGGGCGAGGTTGTCGCCATTGTCGGCCCCAGCGGGGCGGGGAAAACAACATTAATCGACTTGCTGCCTCGGTTTTATTCACCAGCCAGTGGTGCCATACGTATTGATGGCCATGATCTGTCCACGGTGAAGGTGCATGATCTGCGTAAACTCATCGGTGTGGTGAGTCAGGATGTTATGCTCTTTAATGATACGATCCGGGCTAATATTGCCTTTGGTACAGATGATGGCGCCCAGGGTGTGGAAGAAGCGGCTCGTTTGGCCCATGCCCATGAATTTATTTCAGTAATGGAAGATGGTTATGACACGCTCCTGGGTGAACGCGGGGTGAATCTGTCGGGTGGACAACGGCAACGTGTTGCCATTGCTAGAGCCATCTATAAGAATCCGCCGATCCTCATTCTTGATGAGGCAACGTCTGCCCTTGATTCGGTCTCTGAAACCTTGGTGCAGGATGCCCTGGATATATTAATGAAGGAAAAAACCACCATTGTTGTCGCCCATCGCCTGTCAACCATTATAAATGCGGATCGTATTCTGGTGATGGATAACGGCCGAATAATCAACCAGGGAACCCATTCCGAGCTCATGGGTGAATCGGATGTGTATCAGGAACTTTATCAATCTTTTGCCAGTTCACACACCAATGGCTCTAGCCCCTCTTAACACCTCTGGGACAAGATATTCCCTTGCCGAGTTTGGTGAGGATAGCTGGGTTTTTGGAGACTGGGCAAAGTTTTTGAAGAAACAACAGCTTTGTGACCTCTCCTCTTTTCTGGATCTCAGCGGTGACGTGGTTGATCGCAATAGGCGAAGTGTCGTGTATCGACTGAAACTCGGTGCAGAGAAACGCGTGTTCTATCTCAAATTACATACCGACTTTTTCCGCCAGAATCTCCGGACGCTGTACCGAAAGGTTCCTGTCTTATACACGGAATTAACAAATCTCATGCATTATGGCCGGGCAGGTATTGATACCCTTGAACCCGTGGCCTGGGGGCATAGGTCCACGCCTTCTGGTGGTGTCGGGTTTATTCTCCTGGAGGAGCTTGA
>JAQIBE010000313.1 GCA_027859235.1 Desulfobulbaceae bacterium | reverse complement strand
ACCCTGGACAAAGGCACCAACAACATTGTTCTCACCGCAGACAAGCACGAGAAGAAACTAAAGGTCTATTACCTTGATCCAGACGTGCAAAAAAAGGGCAAGACTGCGCCAAAAGAATTCTCCCGTTTTTATGTGCACAGCAACCCCAGCGAACTGGACTGCAAGGAATGTCATAAACAGCGCCGGGGCGAGTACAATTTCAAACGCATTATCCCAAGCGCTTCAACCTGCACCACTAACTGCCATACCACCATGGGCAAAAGCGCCCATGTTCATGGTCCTGTGGGTGCGGGAATCTGTATCTCCTGCCACAACCCCCATGGCTCTTCGCAACCCATGGCAATAGCCCGCACCGGACAGGATCTCTGTACTGTCTGTCACCAGGCCAAGAAAGAAGAATTCAATCAGGACGTGATCCATGCGCCGGTGCAGGAAGGATGTACTGGATGCCATAACCCGCATGAATCATCCATGCGCTTCCAGTTGCGCGGCAACGGCACCAGTGTCAGCAGTCTCTGTTTTACCTGCCATGAGTCTGACATTTTCACCAAGACTCACCGCCATGGGCCTGTGGGCGCAGGAGACTGTATTGCCTGCCATAAACCCCATGCCAGTCAATATGAAAGCCTTTTTATCGCCTCACCTGAAAAAGGAGAGCTTTGTTTTCAATGCCATAAAGACCGTAAACAACAATTTACCATGAAATTTGTCCATGATCCGGTTGAGGATAATTGCAATAACTGCCACGATCCCCATAGCTCTGAGGCACGGTTCCAACTGCACAAGGACGGCGGCAATCTCTGCCTTTCCTGTCATGCCGAGATAAACCCTGAACTAAATAATGTTATCCTCAACTCCAAATACAAACACAAGCCGGTGGCCGACAAAGACTGTACCGCCTGTCATCGCGCCCACTCCTCAGATGTAAAATCTCTGCTGAAAAAAGATACCCAGGATCTCTGTTTCACCTGTCACGAGGAGCTTGCGGATGAGGTTGCGGGAAGTGATTTCAAGCACGGCCCTGTCAAAACCGGTGACTGTATGGCCTGTCATGATGTCCATGGCTCAGGAAACAGCCGTATTCTTTCTAAATATTTCCCCGAGGAATTTTACAAGGAATATCGTCCTGAAAACTATGAGCTCTGCTTCGGCTGCCATAATAAGGATATTGCCAAGAAGAAATTCACCAAGACCCTCACCAACTTCAGAGACGGGGAGTACAACCTGCATTATTTCCATGTCAATAGGAAGAAAGGTCGAAATTGTGTGGCCTGTCATGATCCCCACGCCTCAACCCAGATGAAACACATTCGCACCGAGGTTCCTTTTGGCGCATGGTCCTATCCCATTTCAATCACCAAGATAAAAAATGGTGCCACCTGTGTTGTCGGCTGTCATGCGCCAAAGTCATACGACAGAGAGAACCCTAAGATTAAACCAAGCAGATAAGCGGTGGGGTGTCTTCCTTCTGGCCCCCAGGAAAGACACCATTAGGTTAATGTGCTAAAGGGAAAAACCGGCAATGATGCAAGACAAACAGTGGTGCCGCGTCCTTCCCTTGTCTCTTCTGGTCTTTATGCTTCTGCCCCCCTCACTCACCATGGGGGGGCAGAACATTACAGCGAGCTGGACCAACCACCAAAGCAAAGACAACGTTTCGGAAGACAACTACTCCTTAACGTACAATCTGGATCTGCAACAGGAGATTACTGAAGCCATGTCAATGCAGGAATCTTTTCGTTCCAGCAACGGCTGGGGTGAAGAGTCTGACAATCACAGCATTGATCCCAGTTTACGCTTTACGATAAACAATGACCTCTTCCTTTTAGAACTCTATGGTTCTGGCCATCAGCGACAGTCTTCGAATGCCGCAACCCAAGAGCAAACCAACGGTGAAGCCGTCTGGTCCAGCACATGGGACAGACGATTCTGGCCCAATCTGCGCACCAGCTTTGGTACAGATTGGCAAGAGGATAATGCCTCCCCCAAGAGAACCGACAATACAACAATCACGGAGTCCCTGGCATTCGACTGGGATTTGGAATTCTTCAAAGTATATTATAATTTTAACCGTAAACAGTTTTCAGACGATGTAACAGATCGAGAAAACAACAATACCAACAATTTTGCCCGTCTTGAAGCACGCCACAGTTTCTTGGAAAATCGGATTAATTTCGGTATTTCTCACCAGTATTCAGAGACCAAGGATACCGTCACCTCAAATATCGGTGGATCAGGCGTTAGTCTGATCCAGCAATCCCTGTCCCAGGTTCTGCATGGGCTTGATGCAACCCCGCTGTTAACTGCGGGAGAGCTTACCCCTGCCCCCACCCTACATGACGGCGACCTTATCACCGCATCATCCGTATCCACGGATGGAACTGAGGCCGAGCCCCATAACATTGGCCTGAAGGTGGATTTCAAGACCATCCACATGATCTACCTCTACACCACCACCGATCAATCCGCCAATAATGCCGGTTTCACCTTTGACCTGTACACCAGTGACAATGGCACAAACTGGCAGCTGAGCACCACAAGCCAGCCCTTCAGCTACAACAGTACTGAAAAACGTTTTGAATTCCCGGTTTCAGGCCTGAGAAATCTCTGGTTAAAACTGGTTATCACGTCAAGCCCAATCGTCACCGTTGATTTTTCTGAAATTGAGACCTACCAGTCCGTGACCAGTGCAGGTAAACTTGACCTCTCATCCACATCCTCAAGCTCCATTACCGATCTCAACCTCGGTTTTATGGTTACCGATACGTTTTCAGTGAGCTACAGTTTTTCCATGGATAAAGGTCAATATGGTTCAGGGGTCGATTATAGCCGCCATAATCAGACCGGAAATTTAAAATGGCAGCCTCAGCCCAACCTCTCCACCACCGTGATGCTGAACGAAACAACGCAACAAAACGGTGATGCCGAGGAGTCCAAAACAAGATCATACGCCTTGAATATGAACACAATCCCCATTGACACCATCAATATCAATATGGGGTTAAGCCAAACTGAAAGATTTGAAGCGGCCACCCGGCAATCCGTAGGATATAATGTTGGCATGCTGACCACAGCCGCCCTTTACCCAGATCTTGATGCCAGTCTTGATCTCAATTATAGCCATACCACTCAGGACAGCACAAATCTCACCACAAGCAATTACAATACAAACCTGACGCTCACCGCTCGTTTAGTACCGAGCCTGACGGCGAACCTGAATACAGGATATCAGCAGGATCTTGAGCGTAATGGCGATAACACAACGGACACCACCCTCAGTCTCAACTGGCGCACCAGCGACATGATGTCAATTCATCTAACCGGAAACAAAAACTGGGTTAACAGCCAAAGCGAAAGTGAGGGCGCCAGTCTGTCCATGGCGCTCGCCCCCACGGACACCACACAATTTTCATTCACGTATACCTACGTAAACGCAAACCAGATCATAAATAAATACTCTCTTTTCGGCAGTTGGTCTTTAGGCCCCCATTTCACCTTACAAAGCAACGGCAGCTACTCCGAAAGTCAAACCCAGCAAGAATGGCAAGTACAGACACAACTGGTTGCCCGGTTTTCTGTTTTATAAAATAATACCTGGGCACATATCCCCCCAGCCTGCTGACAAACATGGTATAATAACGTTGAGGCACTTCATAATGACAAAAAAACTATTTCACATACTGCTCCTTTTCACCATCGGCCTGTCGGGCTGCTCTGCTAAGGGGAATTTAGAGAGCTACAACCGGGAAAATATCGACATCGGTTATGTTAAAGTCATTGTTGTTCTTCCGTTTGAGAATAACAGCAAGGATGAATATGCGCCGGAACGGGTTCGCAATATCACCATGACCCAGATTCTCGCGGATGGCATTTTTGATGTTGTCGACAAAGGTGTGGTGGACAGCCACCTGCATGAAGAGGCCATCACCATTGGCAAACCACTGGACAAGCCAACCCTGCATCGCCTGGGACAGCGCCTTAATATTCAGGCCGTTCTCCTCGGCACCATTGACATTGCCGACGAAGCACGGAAAGGGGCCGTTTCCTACCCTGAATTGTCCATTACTCTCCGTCTTATTGAGGTGGAAAGCGGCCTCATCATCTGGCAGGCAAGCGGCAGTGAAACAGGGGATTCTGCCTGGCGTCGTCTTTTTGGCTTAGCCATGAAGGACACCTTTGATGTCAGCCTGAATCTTGTGAATAAAATGCTGGGAACCATACCCCGCTAAGATCGATGACAAGAGCTATGATCAACATTAAAACCTTCAGACTCACCCTGTTCGCCCTGGCTCTATTGCTTGGCAGTGTCAGTCTGGGTAATGCAAACCGCATTGCCATACTACCGGTTGAAGACCTGAGCCAAGGGGGGAATGGCGTTAATTTCACCACTACTCATATCCTGGGGGAAATACTCCGTGATAAAGGTTTTTTTATTGCAGATCATGAGGACGTTATCTCTTTTATGGTCAAAAACCGTGTCCGCTGGCTTGGCCAACTCAGCTCACCTTATATCCGGAGACTTCAGGAAGAACTTCAGGTGGAGTATCTCTTGCTCGGCTCATTCAGTCAACGACGGGAATCGCCGTCCATTGCATTAAGTCTGAACCTGCAGCTCATCCGTACCAAGGATGCACGCATTGTCTGGAGTTCAAGCGCGGAGTTGAATGATGCAGAACAGGTGAGTCTCCTCGGCCTCTCGAAACAGATGGATATGGAAGAGATAGAAAAACGAGTGGCAGAGAAGGCCCTAAGTTCCATCCCCGTTGCCCTGGAACCAGCCCCTGCTGTAGAAGTTCAACACCGCATTGAATCAGTACACCTCACGCCGCAAATGGTGAAACCCGGCAAACTGATCCATTGTCGGATCAAACTGGAGGGCTCACCCTCCACTCTGGTACAGACGACGATCTCCTTTTTTATCGACGAGCAAATTATCGAGGCCCAATATAATGAAGGAGAAAATGCATTCATAGCGTCCTGGCCCGCCGGGACAGCGGACAAACATTATGCTGTCTCAGCCACCATAAAGCAGGGCAAGGTTTTAAATCGTGAAATACGAGTAGGCCATTACTGTGTTGATGGCAGAGCCCCGGAACTGAACCTGCAGGTCATAGGCCAGGAACTCAATGGTATAGTCATCCTCCAAAAACAGATTCAAATTTTACCCCAATTAAAAAACCCGGAACCAATAAACCGCTGGCAGATGACCGTGCGTGACGAAAACGGCAATCAAGTTATGGGAGATAAGGGTGATCAGGGTCTTCCTTCTCATTTTTCATGGTGGGGTCAAGGGAAAAATGGCGGTTTAGTCCAGGATGGTTTTTACGCCATAGACCT
>JAQIBE010000286.1 GCA_027859235.1 Desulfobulbaceae bacterium | reverse complement strand
AGGCCATCACCTGGGTTGACGGCCGCCAGGTGCGGTTGGAGATTGCCACGGATATCACCAGCCAGAAAACAACCAGCCAGGAGCTGCAGAAGAGCAAGGAGTGGCTCCACTCCATTCTCCAGAGTGCGCCCATGGGTATCGGTATGGCAGTTGACCGGGTCTTTGTCCTGGTCAACAGGGAACTGGTTAGCCTCACCGGCTATGACGAGCAGGAGCTGCTGGGGCAGAAATTCAGGATGCTCTATCCCAGCGATGGAGAGTTTGAGCGGGTCGGCCGGGTAACAGATGAGCAGATACCTGAGGTTGGTACTGGTTCGGTTGAAACCCCGTTCAGACGTAAGGATGGCGTGCTCAGGGATGTCCTTCTCACCTCCACCCCTCTGGATGAACAGGATCTGACCAAGGGTGTTCTCTTTACCGTCCTGGATATCACCGAACGCAAGCAGGCCGAGAAGCTCCTGCAGGAGCAGTACCGGCTGACGGAAAAACGGGTTCAGGATAGGACCCTGGAGCTGGCGCAGAAAAACAAAGAGCTTGAGGATCTGAATAGATACTATGTTGACCGGGAGTTCCGCATCAAGGAACTGAAGATGATCATTGACAGGTTGAAGAAAGGGGAACGGATAACGGGTGTCCACAGGGCAGGGGTTGAGACGCAGGGAGATCTGAAATGAAAAAAAATCTATACCATCTGGGTCTCTTTTTCATGCTGTTTTTTTTACCGCTCTCTGCATCTGGGCAGCAGGAGGCGCAGGAAATCGTGCTTGCCGTGTTGGCCCATAGTGGTGTGGAGGCGGCCCATAAAAAATGGGAGCCCACTGCCGACTATCTTTCTGCAGCCATTGACGGATACAGTTTTGTCATTCTACCCCTCGGTTTTGATGGGATTGAGGAGGCTACTGCCCAGGGGCGCGCTGACTTCATTCTCACCAATCCCGCCGCCTATGTGGATCTTGAGATGGGGCACGGCATAAGCCGTATCGCAACGCTGGTCAATAAACAGGGCGAAACAGCCACCAGTCAATTTGCTGGTGTCATCTTCACCCGGGCAGACCGTGACGACATCAACACCCTTGCCGACATCCGCGGTAAAACCATCATGGGGATGGCAGAACAGTCCTTTGGCGGCTGGCTCATGGCACGCCGGGAACTTGAGGATGCCGGGATTAACCCCTTTAAGCATTGTCGAGAGGTGCTGTTTGCCGGCATCCAGGAGCCGATTGTCCTGGCCGTTGCTGCAGGCCAGGCCGATGTGGGCACGGTTCGCACTGAGATCATGGAGGGTATGGCCAGAAGAGGGCAGATTGATCTGGCTGATTTCAAGATCATCAACCCCTTGGTCGATGCTTTTCCCTACCCCCATTCTACCCGCTTCTATCCGGAATGGCCCTTTGCCAAGGCAAAACATACGCCGGCCCTCCTTGCCACCAAGGTTGCTGTAGCGCTGCTGCAGATGGAACCGGACAATCGGGCCGCCGTTGTCGGCAGATACCACGGCTGGACCGTGCCCCTCTCCTACACCTCAGTACATGATCTGCTCCGCCAACTCCGCATATGCCCCTATGAGGATTACGGGGCCATAACCTTAGGATCCGTGCTCAAGAAATACTGGGTATGGATTTTTGCCCTCTTCCTTCTCTCCTGCTATGGGACCATATTTTCTATTCGGAACAAGAGGCTTAACCAACAACTGCTTCATTCAAACCAGGGCTTAGCAGCGCTCAAGAATGAGCTTGAGGAAAAGGTTGCCCAGCGTACTGCAGAGCTGCAGCAGGAGGTTAGAGATCACCTCCAGGCCAGAGAGGAGTTGGAGAAACAACAGCACCTCCTGGATGAGGTACAGGAACTGACCCACCTTGGCGGCTGGAACCTTGATGTCGACTCAGGGGTTATGACCTGGACCAAGGGCACATACCGTATCTATGACGTATCCCCGGATCAAAACCCGGACGCCATTAGCAACGATATTGTTTTTTATAGCCCGTTAGACCGGGAAAAGATTGATGCGGCCATGCAGACTGCCATCAGCCAGGGTGTCCCCTTTGACCTTGAACTCGACCTCATAACCCCAAAGGGCCAGTCCCGCAGGGTGAGGATGATCGGCAAGGTGAAAAAACGCGGCAACAAGGTCACCCATGTCTTCGGCATGATCATGGACATCAGCGCAGCAAAAGAACGGGAGGAGGAACTCCACCAGGCCAATGAGGATCTGCGGGTCATCAACCGGATTATTACTACTTCTGCTGCCGCCACTGGCATCAAAGACCTCCTGGGCAAGATGCTGGATGAAACGCTGGCCCTCACCAGCCTGGAAGGTGGGTCCATCTGCCTGATAGAGGTGGACGACACTCTTGTCCTTGTTGCGCACAGGCAGCCTTCTGAACCGGTCAGTACGGTTCCAACCCCACAGAAGGTGAAGGTGGGAGGCTGTCTCTGCGGGGAGTGCGCCAGGACCCAGAAGACCTTTATTCTCGAAAGTTGGCAAGAGGTGCAGGGTTTTCCTCGATGTGAACTGCAGGGGGGGGAGGATATTCAGTACCATGTTGCCTTCCCACTCAGTGTCGGTTCCAGACGCCTCGGGGTGCTCTGTCTGTTCAGCCGCATAGAGAAGCAGTTGTCCGCGAGGCAGCTGGGACTGCTTGAATCCGTCTCTACCAGATTGCCATTGGCCTGGATAACGCCCAGATGTTTGCGAAGAGCTCCATCCCGGCCGCGACCCTTGAGGAGAAGGTTCTCGAGAGAACAGTCGATCTTGAAAAATCCCGCCAGGCCATGCAGCTCCTGCTGGAGGATATGGCAGAGGCACAAGAGAAGATGCAGCGGCTCAACAAGCAGTTCGTCGGCCGTGAGCTGCGGATGCGGGAGCTGAAGGAGGAGATTGAGCGGTTGCGAAAAGCGAATGATGAGGTAAGCGTAGACTCCGATGTTGAACAGCGAATAACGAATGTCGAATAACTAATTTCGAAGGGTGGAAGGTATCTTAATTACATAGATAAAGTACCTTCCTTTGAAATCGGAGTCTACGCTTACCTCGAAGTTCAGGTAAGTGAACCTGTGAAACTCCGATATTCTGCGGTTCGATATTTTTTCCCGTATTTCGAAGTCTACGCTATCTCCGTGGATTCTGTGGCAAAAGTAATAAAAGGGAGCAGGGAGCATCATGATTATTATGTTAAGAAAAAGCCGGGGGCCTATCTTTTTACTGGTCCTGCTGTTGACCTTCGCTCTGGGTGAAGCCACTCCGCTTCAGGGTGCAGATGAGGCAGCGGTTGAACAGGAATACAGTTTCGGGGTCTTGCCCTTTTGGCCCTTATCCA
>JAQIBE010000253.1 GCA_027859235.1 Desulfobulbaceae bacterium | reverse complement strand
TGACCTCTGGAAATAGTTTGGTAGCTGTTTCCAAAATACACCTAAGTCTTGTTTCTCTCAAAGATGTTTTAGTGCCAGCCACCTACAGAGGTTATGCACTTATTATACGAATTCAGGATTTTCGTTTCGCTCAGAAGTGGATTATGCCACCGCCTAACGGCCATTATCAGCGGACGCTTATCGGAAGCTGATATAACCTGAAAACTTAATGCGGGGCGCCTGAAACACCCAACCTTATCCGTTCCGCTGGATATACTTGTTATACGAATTCAGCTAGTTAAGCGCTTATATCTTCAATTTTATAGACTGTTTTGCATACGTGATTTTCTGGGATTAAGATTCCTTCTCAAATCATTATTTGCCAGTCTGATAACTGGAGAGGACACCGTTTTTGAAATATAGATACTGACTTCCATATACCCATTGTTCATGCACACCCCAGCTACCCACAGACGTATTTCTTTTTTTGGGCTCACCCCATGAAAGTAGTACCTGCTCTTTTGTCATTCCGGCGAATATTTTCTTGCTTTCAATAGACTCCATAACTTTCTTTCCCCAACTTACGAATAAAACTTGAGGATCTTCGAGGTACCAATTTTCACTAAACGGTTTTAATAGATTATTATCTGTATCGTTAATTCTACTATAGCTACCCTCCCAAGTTGCACTCAATCCATCTTCTGTTTTGAACACAAACTTAATAGGGCTAGATTCATAATTGCCCCACTCAACACCTATGAGTTGCATTTTCTCAAAAGTGCCAATTTCCCGTGTGCAATTTATGTGATCATGCATACTACGATCGCTTAATTCTGTCGAGTTGGCCTTGTTCCATACAGTTTTGCCTAAAAGTTTTTGTGCCTCTTCCATCTCTGAAACAAATCCAATGCCATTGATGTTGTTTCCTCTTATTGTTGTGTAAATCAAGGAATTAGCCCCTTCTAGCCTCAAGGCAATTTTTTTGTAACTCCCACCCTTATAACCTACAATCTCAGCTGTTTTCCCAGTGAGAGCATTGTAACCTATCTTGCCTCCAACTTTATCGTCTCCATAGGCATAATCTTGATACCCATATCTTTGTAGACTTCTTGGTTTAGGGAGAAAAACGACTTTTTCTCCTACCCAATCATGTTGACTCGAATAATATGGCGAAAGATGCGATGAGCTACCAGCTCTTTTACGGCAACCAACGACACCCCAGATCAATAAACCCACCAACAACCCAATAACTATTTTTCTTGAAGTCATTATATCCACCTCTATTTTACTAAAAGATTATTAACGTATCATTGCTGCAAGTGGCCCTGAGATACGCGTTTTCTCTGGTCGAATTCTTTCCCTGTAAATTTTTAATAATGTTTGGTATTTGCTTATTTAGAAATAAGATTTAAACTGGTTTCATGACGGCTCATTTTTTTCACGTATAACGTTTGAGATTGCCAACCAGTTGGCTACCAAATTCAAACGGTTATAATTATTGAAGCCAACTCTAGAGAACGCGCGTGCTCGCAAGCACCGGGTTGATTGATTTGTTATACAATTTCTGACACTTAGGTTGGTTTTGGTCAAGGTGTTGTGGGGGTTGTTACACCTTAAATCCTATTTTGTTCATTTGGTAGTCTGGGTTGTTTTCAACAAACCAAGCATTAGATAAAAACGCAGTCTTCAAATGATCAAATATCTTTGAACAAACTGTTTCTGTATCAGAGATTTTAACTTGTATAAATGGATCATTATTAATCGAGATGTTAAGCTCATCGCCATTTTTTGTGCAAAACAATAAAAACCTATGCAAGCAAGATCCTTCATCATTTAAATTGTCAAATTTTACCATAATAGGTATTCGGTATTTGCCATCCTCAAAGCCCAAGCCTTCCCCCCTATACATAGTACTAAAATTAAAATCACCACTTGCTGGCGCTAAAGCTACTGACTTTTCATCACCTAAATAGTTGCCAAGTGCCTTAACAATCTTGTTCCCATATTCAGGGAAGAACTTATAATATTCAATTTGTCTTTTACCAATTTCAGAAATCATATGCCTTATTTCATCAATTCTATTTAAGCTCATTATTCAGTCCTCATAGGTATAACAATGTAATAAGTGGAAACTTGTCCGTTATATCAACCCTATAGGTGGACGTCTTTTCCACTTATTGTGATATTATAGGGGGTATCGCGCCCCCTAACTCTTTGATAAAATTTGACTTTGTCTTATCTGAACATGCAAGTCAATTAAAAAGAGTGTCAGGCTTTGGCATTCATAAGATGTAATGGCAATATTAACCCTTTCAGCAGGCCTGCTAATTAACCTTCTTCCTGATTATCTCTGCTTGAATCTCAGTTCTTGGTTTTCAAATCATATTAGGTTTGGCCTTTGTGTGGAAAATGTCAGGGTAGATCATGATTATTATGCACAAGAAGCAAAGGCAACCATCTCGCTCGTAACGATATACAGAAAAAGCAGAATTACATTGCAAGTTAAACATAGTCCATATAAGTGTTAAGGGAAATTAACTAAAAAAAGGGGCGTAATATGTTCGGACTAGGTGGAGCAGAAGGCGGTGGTTTAGTTGTCTTGTTTGTAATAGCGTTCTTTGTTGTCGGACCGTTCTTTATTAATGCAAGTCTTGCGAAAAGCAGGGGAAAAAGTGTTGCCTTGGTGCTGTTGCTAACTTGTATCTTTTCGTGGATAGTGACTCTTATCTTGGCAATAATGCCTAAGGTGGAGCTACAATCAACAACAAAACAATGTTTGTTCTGCGCTGAGGATGTTAGGAAAGATGCTATTAAATGCAAGCACTGTGGGGGCGATCTTCCTTATGCAGAAATGGAGCCGAAGAAAGAGGAAACACCGCCAGAGAAAACGTTGGCGTATAAGGCGGGAAAGGCATGGGTGAAAATGAGAAGAAAAGGAGAAAACGTGGAGTAGTCTGATGGCACTGTTTTAATGGCAAGATAGGTTAAATCTATACCCTGTTTATCTGTAGTAACTCAAATTCGATCTGACAATTCTCCAAATCATATTTAAGAAAACCTGACACTCAAAACGGAGCTTATAGGATATGTCGAAAATAAAAGTTGTGGCTGGTGACTTAGATCATGGCACATGGGATTTCAATGGGATGTTCGACTCTGCACTTATGACACGTGCCAGCACTAAAGCGCATATGTGGAAAGGCGAGACATACAACTTTGCAACTGATATCGAGAATGTTGAGTTGCTTGACGAAGAAAAAGTTAAAAAGTTGGCAGGTACAGCTGGGTGGGGGGTAGCTGGTGCAGTTCTGCTCGGTCCACTCGGTGCTATTGGTGGTATTTTATTGGGCGGTAATAAGAAAGCAGTTGCTTTTGCGGCATATATGAAAGATGGGAAGAAGTTTATGGCTACTACGGACAGTAAAGCATGGAAGAAAATCATGGCGGCAAAGTTCTAAGGCAGACTAACAAATTACTACACTCGGAAAAATCACTCGCTGCGCTCGCAATTTCCCGGTGAGCAAGGCGTTCGACAGGCAAGATAAGAAGGAGACATAATGAAAAAATTTGGCATTTGGCTGTTAATGGTGATCGGCTACTTTGTCGTCATGGGCAATGTAGTTGACTCTATAGATAAGTTCTCCAATGGAATGGTAGCCGTATTATATGTGTTTATCCCGTTAGTCGGTTTCCCTTTTTTGATAGGAATCATATCTTCATTTACGGAACAAAAAGGCAGGGAAAAAGAAATAAAGAAAAAATTAGAAAAAGAACACTTTGTAACTTCATTTGAAATGTCGAAAGATAATGGAATAAAAATTGACACAAAAAATAAACAAGCCTGCTTAATCATTAACAAATATAAGCTCAAAAGCTTTTCTATCAACCCAACAGTCAAGTTCGAAACAAAATTAATACCATATAGTCACATTTTGAGTTCTAAAATCATTGAGGATGGTGAAACAATAACAAATGCCTCAACAAAAACTACATCAATGGCAGGCCGAGCTTTAGTCGGAGGTCTATTGTTTGGCGGAGTTGGTGCAATAATTGGTGGATTCACAGCTAAAAGCAGTTCAAAGAGTAAAAACACGCTTAAAAAACTAGAGTTGGAAATGATACTTGATGACCCGAGTTATCCAGTGCATAGGATTAAAT
The DNA here is from genome assembly GCA_027859235.1 of Desulfobulbaceae bacterium. GTDB lineage: Bacteria > Desulfobacterota > Desulfobulbia > Desulfobulbales > SURF-16 > JAJRUT01. The sequence goes on along the minus strand of JAQIBE010000253.1, from coordinate 12,673 downwards.
TTTTCAATATGGATTCAGGCGTCGAGTCCGATAGTCTTGTAGGTAAACATGCGAGAGAGGAAGTCTGCTATTGGCAACTTTTATTAGAATACATAATGATGGGTGAGGAAATACCCAATCATAAATCTTTTGAAGAGCTAAATGACTATGCAACAATGGTAAGAGCAAAAAGGGAAAGAACGAAAGACCAATAACGACATGAAAAATTGTCGAACCAGGCGCTGCACATTGACCGCAAGGGGCGCGGGGTTATTGGTGTCAAACAACCTTGGTGTATCTGGTGCTATTTGCCACCGCCCGTTCCCTTGCGGCAAGTGAGCTTGGTCGTTATGTTTCAATTATAAAGGAGATGAAATGTCATTATCGGCTTGGCTAAAAGGATTCTTCAATGTCAAGAAAACTACGCCAACGTGCAATGTATCACCATCAAAGACCGTTGGTGAGCAACAATCGATACCTTTATCAGAATGGGGCAATTCAGATATCATAAAAGGTTTACGTTTTGCTGCCACAATGCAAATCAGAACACCATTACGTGTTTTGAAGCACCATGAAGAAATTTTTAACGGTTCTGGCCCTCCCCCGTCCTATGCAAAAGAAATGTGGGAGGGAATATGGGTCCCTGTCATAAAAACATTTAAAGAACTCGGCATTCCTACCGAAGAATACCCACCAAGCAAAATGTCGTCAGACGTCGGTTATATCCCTTCAACAGGAGGAAATTATTTAAATTTTATTTTGGCTGTTAGAAATATTATTGAACAAAACCATCCCATAACTACCCGTCGAAATGAGTTGTTTGTTGAATTGAGCAAAGACGATTGGAAGGAGTATGTCAACAAACTCGGTGGAATAGAAACAATTACTAATTGTTTTTTCCCTTATCTCATTGAGTTGCTGCCAGGTTTAACAGAAGAAACCATAGCTGTTTTGAGGGGTAAAGAACTCATTACAGCGGCAAAAATATTAGCCTCTTCCGATAAGGAATTGCTCAAGATTAAGGGGATCGGGCCAGCAAAATTGAAAAAAATTCGTGTTTTTTGTTCGAGTGTTGTTGCTCAACATAATGAATTTATTGATAAAGTCATAAGATAAAAGAGGAGCCATGAAGAGCATAACTATGTTTATGATTTTAATCCTTCTCCCCGCCACGGCCAGTGCTTTCCCCGAGAAGCACTACCAAGAACAATGGTGCGCTGAGCAGAGAGGGACAGCAGAGGTGGTGCTTGCCGACCACACAAGGGCCGATTGTATCACCGCCACGCATGCCATAGAATTTGATTTCGGGAAGAAATGGGCCGAGGCCATAGGCCAGAGCCTTTATTATAGCTTGCAGACAGGGAAGAGGGCCGGGGTTGTTTTGATTCTTGATGGGTCAATTGGTTGCGCCTCAACAGCACTATTCAACATTTCAAGCTACCGATTGACACCTGGGAGATGAAGAAATAATTATTCTCCATAGTTCGCAGAGCCACCTGACCGCTTCTTTCTTTCGAGATTGAGGCGGTTTTTTGTTTCACTGGCTGGAGTTTTTCGGAGCACAAAAAACAAAAGATTTTTTATTTCCAAGTGACACCGATTTTGTACCCCATTTTGTACCCCGTGAAATTTTGACATAAAAAAAGGGATTACCGGAAAACCGATAACCCCTTGAAATTTCGTAAAAACGAATGGTCGGGGCGAGAGGATTCGAACCTCCGACCTCCTGCTCCCAAGGCAGGCACGCTAACCAGGCTGCGCCACGCCCCGACTTTGTTTAGGAGAGAATCATCTATCATTCTCCAAAGATTACGTCAAGATTTATTTATAGCACGTCAGTGCTCTACCAAACAGCCTATCAAGGCAATTAAATAATATTTTAACTATTCATTTTCTCTTACAACCATGGCCAAGGTCGCCACCTCAACACATCTTGCCCCCGCCTTCATAAGCACCTTTGCACATTCATTCACTGTAGTTCCGGTGGTATAGACATCATCCACCACATAAATTATTTTATTTCTGACATCCACATCTGGATAAAGAGCAAAACATTTTTTTAAATTCCTGCGGCGCTCAACTCCACCCAGCTGTGTCTGCGAGGTGGTATTTTTCCTGCGATACAAAAAATGTTTTATCTTATTTTTTTGCTGCGGAAAAAAAACTTGAGCAAGAAGAGCCGCCTGATTAAATCCTCTCTCCTGTATTCTTTTTGCATGGAGCGGCACTGGAATAATATAATCAGGCGGTGTGAGTGAACTGAAAACAGAATTTTCAGCCCACCGGCCAAAGGTTACCAGACTGCTTAAGTCGCCTCTAAATTTAAAACTATGAATGAGAGTTCCGACATCTCCGGAATATCTCACCAGGGATCTTGCCTGTGAAAAAAAAGGAGGTGTACTCTTGCATGTTCCACAGGGGTGAGAATCACCACCAGACTTTAAAAACATAAGACCGCACACCGGACAACAGGGGGTTCCTAAAAAGGTAATCTGCGCTAAACAGGACGGGCATATTTCACCCTTGTCACCCGACTCAATTATAACCCCACAGCTTTTACAGGCCTGGGGAAAAAGAAGCTTAAAAAATGCTTCTGACCAGTTATTTGACCAACGACTCCTTATTGCGCCAAACGTATTTGTAGAGTAAAAATTACGCATATTTTTCAGATTCAAGGTCATGTGCTTTTCATCCTTTTCCAGGTATTAAAATGCTGAAACCTGTTCTCTTCCTCATTATTGCCGTCATATCAGCCATTATCACCTTTGTTGTTGTTCACAAAAAATTTAGAGATGGCTGTATCCCCTGACTCCTCATCTACAGCTCCCTAGGTGTGGGAGTAGCGGTTTATGTATTACTCACTAAATTTTTCTAGGTTGTTCCATGCTGATCAAGTCCAAGCCCTATAGAACTATCTGGTCCCATCCCGATGATTCCACCATCACCCAGATCATTGATCAACGTAAACTCCCCCATGAGTTTATCATTGTTGACCTTGCTACTGTTGCATATTTTTGTACGGCCATAAAGGATATGTATGTAAGGGGTGCCGGACTTATTGGCGCCACTGCCGGTTTTGCTATGTACACCGCTGCGCTGCAGAGTCGTGATGCTCATTTTGCAGAGGATATACAGCAATTTGCCCGTGAATTAAGTGCAACCCGTCCCACGGCAAAAAACCTTGTATGGGCAATTGAACGCCAGTTAACCGCCATGGCAGCCTGCAGCTCTGTTCAGGAAAAAAGAGACAAGGGTCTTGAAGTTGCCACCGCTATAGCTGATGAAGATGCCCTGTTTTGCAAACAAATTGGCGAACATGGCGTTGCACTCATCAAAGAGATAAGTAAACGGAAAAACGGTCAACCCGTTAATATCCTCACCCACTGCAATGCCGGCTGGCTGGCATTTGTCGATTACGGCTCAGCTACCGCCCCTATTTATCAGGCCAACAATGATGGTATTGCTGTTCATGTCTGGGTGGATGAAACAAGGCCGTGGCTCCAGGGTGCCCGTCTTACAGCATGGGAACTCAAGGAAGAAGGTATTCCCCACACCTTAATCGCTGACAATACAGGCGGTCATCTCATGCAGCACGGCATGGTTGATCTGGTTATTGTTGGTACTGACCGTACGACCTTCACCGGTGATGTGGCTAATAAGATAGGTACCTACCTCAAGGCCCTCGCGGCTTACGATAATAATGTCCCCTTTTATGTGGCCCTGCCATCCTCCACATTTGATTGGCAGATAGAAGACGGGGTAAAGGATATCCCCATTGAAAAACGTGACGGTGATGAAATAAACAAGATTACCGGGCGTGCAGAAAATGGTGAAATGATAACCGTCCTGGTTCCACCTGAAAATACAGAATCAGCTAACTACAGCTTTGATGTAACTCCGGCACGACTTGTTACAGGCCTTATTACAGAACGGGGTATTGTGGCTGCAAATCAAGATGCCATCTTGAACTTATATCCGGAGAAAAGATAATTTTTAAGAGCCCGTATTAATCCCTGTCCATCTGTGATTCAAAAACAATATCATGAAATAAAGGCCGGAAATCCCGGAGCTTCATATTATCAACAGTGGGATTAATTCTATTTGTCAGCAAAACAACGGCAATATCCCTGTCAAAATCAATCCAAAAGGATGTTCCTGTAAAACCAAGATGTCCACAGCTCTGGGTTGATATATAACGGCCTGCAGAAGATCCTGGCTGGCTTGGCGTATCAAAACCCAACCCCCAACTTGACTCTGGACCACCTCGTTTTAAAAACGCTTCCTGAAGCAGTTCTCTATCTATATAGGGGTGATTTTTCCTTCCCTGGAACACATCTTTTATATACACAACCATCGCTAACACAGAATCAATAGTGCCAAAAAGACCCGCCTGACCACTTACTCCACCTAAGATCCATGTATTCTGATCATGTACCTCACCTGCCATCACCTTATTACGCCAAGGACAATTCTCGGTAGATGCAAAATTGCTATACCCTTTTTCCTTTGGATTATAACAGACATCCTGGATATGCATGGGTTCAACAATATAATCATGCACAAAGGTTTCAAAACTTACTTTCGTCTGAAATTCTAGCATAAAAAAAAGAAGAATAAAGCCGACATCACTATATAACGTCTTGCTTCCCGGCAGGTAACTCAGCGGTCGGTGTAAAATATCTTTAAGAAGAATATTTTTTCTTTTTTCTAAGGGGTATTTTTCCAGGTTTTTATAAAAATCGTAATGGGCTGCAAATCCTGATGAATGACTTAAAAGTTGGGCTAGATTTATATTTTTTTTATCATCGGGAACAGAACAACCAAGTAAAGATTCTAGCGTCGTATTGTAATTTATTTTCCCTTCTTTTATGAGCATTAAACAGGCCAGGGTTGTTGCCAGGGGTTTAGTCAACGAGGCCAGATCAAATAGTGTGTTTTTAGTTATCTTTTCTTTTTTTTCATCGGAGGTATAGCCGTAAACATGAGAAAACAAACTATTACCGGTGCAAATACCGACAGCACAACCCGGGAAAACAGTATCCCGGAGTCCATCTTCTATACATCTATGTATTTTAGAGACATTCATAATTTCGATAAATAATAACTCCATCCAGTAATGGTTTAATATGAGATTACAGCTTATAAAATACCATAAACAATATAAACCCTGAAAAGAAGGTTATCTCTTTAAAAAAAGGTTAGAATTACACGGTAATTTGTTGCTATTTAACGCATAAAAAGATATTATTTACCCCATTAAAAGACATATTAATATTAACTCTTTTTCAAAAATTAATATGTTTTTAAAACACTCTTGAAAAGATGTTTATTCACTGGGGATAAAATGTTGATAACTCAATTTCCCTTATTTTTAAACAAACCACAAAGACAACTTAGTTAGTTAAGTGTTTCCTAAAATCACATATTTAACTGTCTTTTCAACATATCAACAGCTCTAATAATAATAAAGTTTTTAAATATATATATATTATATATTAAGGACCTTTGATAACTCAAAAGTATCTTTTTCCTATTTGATTTATCCAAACCCTTTAAAAAATAACGACTGACCTAAGGATTAACCTATGCCTATTGTTGTCAATATTGCCAAAGACGATCTCTTATCTGGACTGGCATCACTGCAAAATATTTCTTCAAAGAAAGGAACCATAGCTATTCTCTCGAATGTTTTAATTCAAACAGGGAACGATTGTGTAGAATTAACCTGTACAGATCTTGAGATAGGGTTACGTTGCACCTTGCCTGCTGAAATTTTATCTGAGGGGAGTATTACACTTCCCTGTAAGAAATTATTTGAAATTGTCCGGGAAGCAGAATGCTCGCATATTCATATAGAAGAAAAGGATAATAGCTGGGTAAATGTTTCCGTTGAAACAGGAAATTATAATATTGCCGGGATGGAGCATGACGAATTTCCCAATTTTCCGGAATATGACACTGATAAACTCATAACGGTAGCAGCTGGTAAAATTCAGGAACTCATAGAGAAAACTATTTTTTCCATGGCCAATGATGGAGAAAGTCAATTTTCACTCGTTGGTGTTTTGGTTGAAAAAATAAAGGGTGATGATAAATCCATGCTGAGATTTGTCTCTTCAGATGGGCACCGTCTCTCTCTTATGCAGGAAGATATAGGGTCGCAGTTAAATGACATTGAAATAGGCAGAAATACGCTTATTCCTAAAAAAGGTGTTCAGGAGATCAGAAAGTTTTGCGAAGGGATGGATGAAATTTCTTTTTCCTTTGAAGAAAAACAGGCGGTATTTAAAACAGAAACTTCCATTCTTATTATCCGTCTTTTGAACGGTGAATTTCCTGATTACTCATCCCTTGTGAATATGATTAACAGGGATAAATTTATAGAGGTTGAAAAGACATCCCTTATCAATGCCTTCAGACGGATGAATTTATTTGCAGAAGATAAATTTAATATTGTTCAATTTATGCTGGATACAGGAAAAATAACATTATCTTCGCAGTCCATGGATATTGGCAATGCCCGGGAAGATATAGCGGTAGAATATGAAGGTGAAGAAATTAAATTAGGCTTCAATGGGAAATATTTTATTGAAACATTATCCGTTATGAAAAGTGACAATGTTAAAATATTTGTGTCCTCAAATGAAAGCCCATGTATGATCTTGTCAGATAAAGATCCTGAATATATTTCAATTATTATGCCCATGCATTTGTAACAGAAACTGGAATATAAAATATATTATTTAGTATTAACCCCGTAAGTTATAGAGGAAATCTCTTGTCAGAAGAACAACAAAATAATTATGGCGCAGATCAAATTAAAGTTCTGTCCGGTCTTGAAGGTGTACGTAAAAGACCTGCCATGTATATTGGAAATACCCGTGAAGAAGGTCTTCATCATCTCATTTATGAAGTTGTTGATAATTCAATAGATGAAGCTCTGGCCGGGCATTGCAACCGTATAAAAGTTGTTTTCCATAAAGATGAGTCTGTCTCTGTTGAAGATAATGGGCGTGGTATTCCTGTTGGTATGACTGCCGCTGAAGGGGTTTCAGCCCTGGAGCTCGTCATGTGTACCCTTCATGCCGGTGGCAAATTTGATCATTCCACCTATAAGGTTTCCGGTGGACTGCATGGTGTTGGTGTCTCTGTTGTAAATGCCCTTTCCTCCTGGACCAAGGCCACGGTTCGGCGGGATGGTAAGATATACGAACAAACCTATTTCTATGGCATAAAAGATAAGGAAATTGCAGAAGTTGGTGAGTCTTCAGCCACAGGAACCACCATCACCTTCATGCCTGATCCAGATATATTTAAAGAAACCACCATTTTTAGATATGACATTATTCAAACCAGGCTGCGGGAACTCGCATTTCTTAATAAGGGAGTAAAGATACTCTTGAAAGATGAGCGGTCCGGTGCTGAGGATGAATATCATTTTGAGGGTGGTATTGTCTCCTATGTTGAATGGCTCAATAGAAAAAGGACAGTTGTTAACCCTGAGCCTATTTTTCTGTCGGGTGAAAGGGATAATGTCGAAGTTGAACTCGCCTTTCAGTATTTTGACGGTTACTCGGAGAGACTCTTTTCCTTTGTGAATAATATTAACACGAGGGAAGGTGGAACCCATGTTGCCGGTTTTCGCGGGGCGCTGACAAAATGTTTAAATAGATACGCCAATGATGATTCAACCCCTAAGAATCTAAGGGTTAAGATGAGCGGTGATGATACCCGTGAAGGAATGACCTGTATTATTTCTGTGCGGGTCCCTAATCCGCAATTTGAAGGACAGACCAAGACAAAACTTGGAAATGGTGAAGTTAAATACATTGTTGAATCCATCTGCAATGAACATTTAACTATTTTTCTTGAGCAAAATCCTGGTGAAGCACGGAAAATTCTCTCGAAAGCGGTAGATGCCCAAAGGGCGCGGGATGCTGCGAAACGGGCCCGTGAATTAACCCGTAAAAAAGGCAGCTCCATTGACCTGCTCATGGCCGGAAAGCTTGCAGAATGTCAGTCTAAGGATCCGAAAGAACGGGAGATATTCCTGGTGGAGGGTGATTCTGCTGGTGGTTCAGCCAAACAGGGACGTGATCGGAGTGTCCAGGCTATCTTACCCCTGCGTGGGAAGATTATGAATGTGGAAAAGGCCAGATTTGATAAAATTCTCACTTCAGAAGAGATTAAACAAGTTATTTCCGCCCTGGGTACCGGTATTGGTAAGGATGATTTTGATGAAGAAAAATTACGTTATCATAAAATTATCATAATGACAGATGCGGATGTCGATGGTGCTCATATTCGCACCCTTCTGCTAACCTTCTTTTATAGACAGATGCCGTTACTCGTTGAGCGGGGTTTTGTGTATATTGCCCAACCGCCTTTATATCGTCTAGGGCGCGGGAAAAATGAAATTTATTTTAATGATGATGCAGAATTAAACACCTATCTCTTTTTAAGGGCCAGTGAGCAATACACCGTTGTGGATAATGAATCACAGAAAGAAATCCATGGCGAAGAACTCATTTATCTCTTGAAAAATTTGTCTATTTATAAGCGTCTTATTGATTATCTGGCCCGTTTAAATGTCTGGCAGGAGCTTGTTGAATTATTTTTACAGGAAGATATAACCTCTGCAGACCAATTTGGTGAAGAGTCCTTTGTTCAAACATTAAAAGAGAAACTTAAAAGTTTGAATATGAATACCGGGAATATTCGGCCGTGCCGCTGGAAACCTAACTGCTATGAATTTGATGCCTCTGTTAAAGATAAAGGCCATATCTTTGTAGTGGTTGGCCCGCAGATACCGCTTATTCCGGAATATAGATCAGCAATCAAAGTATATACCCGGATAAAGGATGCCCTGAATAAGACATTCACCATCCGGGTTAATGGTACCGATCGTGAATTTACATCAGACCATTGGCAGGATCTTCTGGTTGATATTCGGGCCGAATCATTTAAGGGCTCCCATCTTCAACGCTATAAGGGTCTTGGTGAAATGAATCCTGAACAATTATGGGATACCACCATGGATCCAACAGAACGGGTACTGCTCCAGGTTAAAATTGAAGATGCAGAGGCTGCAGATGATATTTTCACCACCCTAATGGGTGATAAGGTTGAGCCCCGGAGAGATTTTATCTACAATCATGCCCTGGAAGTATCTGACCTGGATATTTAATGTTTACTGGTGTCCATCTAAGTATCGAAAAATCGCTTATATAGTGGTTCAAATAACCGGCTAAAAGAATAAAAAATATGACAAATGACGAACAAGTAGAATTGCCATCCATCAGCATTGAGAAGGAATTAAAGAAATCCTATCTGGACTATGCCATGTCCGTTATCATTGGCCGTGCCCTGCCGGATGTCCGTGATGGCTTGAAACCTGTGCATAGGCGCGCCTTATTTGCCATGCGGGAACTGAGCAATTATTACAACAGGCCCTATCTCAAATCCGCCCGTATTGTCGGTGATATCATCGGTAAGTATCATCCCCATGGTGATCAGGCCGCCTACGACACCATTGTCCGTATGGCTCAGGATTTTTCCATGCGCTATCGCTTGGTGGATGGTCAGGGTAACTTCGGTTCTGTTGACGGTGATTCAGCCGCTGCCATGCGTTACACCGAAGCGCGGATGACCAAGCTTGATCAGGAAATTATAGGTGATCTTGATAAAGATACAGTGGAGTTTGCTCCAACCTATGATAATTCCATGGAAGAACCCACTGTTCTGCCCACCAAGGTACCTACCCTGCTCATGAACGGCTCCTCAGGTATTGCCGTTGGAATGGCCACGAATATCCCCCCCCATAACCTCACCGAAGTGATGAACGGCCTCATTGCCATGGTTGATGATCCGAATATAACGGTGAATGAGCTCATGCAACATGTAACAGGGCCTGATTTTCCTACAGGTGCTTATATCTGTGGCCGGGCCGGTATTCGGGAGGCGTATGAAACAGGGCGCGGCTCAGTGCTCATGCGGTCGAAAACCCATGTAGAAAAATCCAAGAAAAATAATCGTGAATCAGTGATCATCACTGAGATTCCTTATATGCAGAATAAGGTCAAACTCATTGAAAAGATTATTATCCTGGTGAAGGATAAGCGGGTTACATCCATTGCTGAAATTCGCGATGAATCAGACCGTCACGGTATGCGTATTGTCCTTGACTTGAAGAAGGATGAACTTGCCGATGTTGTTATCAATCAGCTGTATAAAATGACACCGCTGCAACGCAGTTTCGGGGTGAACATGCTGGCTATTGTTAACAATAAGCCAGAGGTGCTGAATCTCAAGCAGATCATGGAACATTTTGTTATGCATCGGAAGACTGTGGTGTATCGGCGGACGGCCTATGAACTTCGCAAGGCTGAGACCAAGGCCCATATTCTTCTTGGCTTAAAGGTGGCGCTGGATAATCTTGATGAAGTTGTTGAACTCCTCAAGAAATCAGCCAATCCTAAGGAGGCCAAGGAAGGACTCATTATTCGTTTTGACTTGAGTGATATTCAGGCTCAATCCATCCTTGACATGCGTCTGCAAAAACTCACCGGTCTGGAGCAGGAAAAGATTATCACCGAGCTGGATGATCTCCTGCAGAAGGTTGCCCGTTTTAAGGAAATTCTGGGTGATGATCTGGAGGTGATGAAGATTATCAGGACAGAATTTACAGAGATTCTTGAGCAATATGGCGATGACCGTTTGACCGAAATCATTGAAGCGCCGGATGAAATTCTGCCGGAAGATATGATTCAACAACAGGACATGGTGGTTACCGTCACCCATGCGGGTTATATCAAGCGCAATCCCATTGATTTATATCGTTCACAGCGGCGCGGAGGCAAAGGCGTAAAGGGTATTAATGCCATTGACAATGATTTTGTCAGCTCCTTATACCTCGCCTCTACCCATGATGCCTTTCTGTTTTTCACCAATTACGGCAAGGTCTTCTGGCGGAAGGTGTATGAAATTCCTCAGGCCAGCAGAATTGCCCGGGGCAAGGCTGTGGTGAACTTTCTGCAACTTGCAGAGGGTGAAGAGGTTGCAGCAATTATGCCTGTGGCATCCTTTGAGGGTGAGAACCTCTATGTTCTCATGGTAACCAAGAAGGGTGTGGTGAAGAAGACTCCTTTAGCTGAATTTGCAAGACCCATGCGTAAGGGCAAGATAGCCTTGAAGATTCGTGAGGATGATGAAATTATCACCGCCGCCATCACCAATGGTGAAAATGATATATTCCTCTTCACCAGAAACGGCATGTCTGTTCGTTTTAATGAAGAGAATGTGCGGGCCATGGGACGAACGGCAACAGGTGTTCGGGGTATTCGACTCAAAGAGGGTGATGAAGTTGTTTCTGCCGAGGTTATTACAGATATAGAAGAATCTATTTTGGTGGTGACGGAAAATGGCTACGGTAAGCGCAGTCCCATTAGTGAATATCGGAAGACAAAACGTGGCGGCTCAGGAGTTTTTGCCATCAAGGCCAGTGAGAGAAATGGTCAGGTGATTTCCGCCTGTCAAATCACGGATGAGGATGAGATCATGCTCATCACCAATGGTGGTAAGATTATCCGCATGGATATGCGGCAGATGCGCATTATTGGCCGCAACACCCAGGGTGTAAGGATGTTTAACACCACTGATGATGAAAAGGTGGTTGGGATGGACAAGGTACCACCCGAGTCAGAATCTGACATTGAAGACGATAGTGAAGAAGGCAGTGAAGGTGGTAGCGAAGAATAAGACGCTGCAGGTTCCAGGAACAAAAAAGGCGATTGACCATCTTATGGGTTAATCGCCTTTTTTTATGCGCTGCTTAATTCAGTTTCTTTATGGACCCTTATGCAGCTATGGCATCTCGGTGACCATGTTATTTTTTTACAACTACCTAGTTCAAGGGAGCAGCATTTTCACTTCTTTCTAAAATATTACTTGGAACTCCTTCAGCACCCTCAAACATAGTGCGTTGGACTTGGGCCCCGGTAAAATCTGCACCTGTTAAATCAGCCTTATAAAATACAGCCTTGACCATATAGGAGCGGGTGAGATTGGCTCCCCTTAAATCAGCCTTGGACAAATCTGCCCAGTGGAGATTTGCATCAGAAAGATTAGTTCCCCGGAGGTCGGCTTTAATAAGAATGGCATCAGTAAGTCTGGCTGACTCAAGACTTGTTCCCTTGAGATTAGCCCCTTTTAAATTAGCCTCCTGGAGGTTGGCACCTTCAAGATTAGCACCGGCTAAATTGGCCCCTTTGAGATTCATACCCTGTAAATCAAGACCTTGCAAATCACATCCAGGGCAATCACCTGTATCAACAAGTTGCTGGTGGACGGCGGATAGTTTCTTTACGGGTAACGGCTCAGGAATAAAAATGGGTACTTCTTCTGCAGTTTTGATCTCTTCTGCACTGTTACCCAGGAGGCCAAATGTTATGGCTGAGAGCAAGGAACCGTCCTCATCAGTAGATTCTTTTGGGGCTGCAGGTGTTGATTCTTTAACTGTTTTTTCAGGTCTTACCGGTGGAGGTGTCCCGAGAACGCCAACATTCATATCTGCCAAGGTAGATAAACGTTCTTTGTTTGCAAGGAGGGTGTTTTCCATGACACCGGCACGAAACATCAAATATTGATCCCCTGATTTGAACAGAGTGTAACAGCTATTTCTATTGTCATCCCACAA
>JAQIBE010000246.1 GCA_027859235.1 Desulfobulbaceae bacterium | reverse complement strand
CAAAAAGGTCATACGGAGATCTATCGTGGCGCTGAGTATGAGGTTGATTTCATCCCGAAGGTTAAGGTTGAAATGATCCTTGCGGCCGAGATGGTGGAGCAAACCATCACCACCATTATTGAGGCGACCAAGACGGGTAATATCGGTGATGGCAAGATCTTTGTCCTGCCTGTTGATTCGATCACACGGATTCGCACCGGTGAGAAGGATAAGGATGCGATCTAGATTGTTCGTCTGAAGGCTTAGTCTTTCGGTGCTGACGTTCCCTGGAGTATCTGGTCGTGCCTCTGGGGCTGGTTTAAAAAATGTTTACAGGTTTTCTGCGAATAGTCTAACAGGCTACACAGCTCATCAACCTAGAAATGAGGAATGTTATGTTTAAGAAAATTTCTACCCTATCTCTTCTTCTGCTGCTGCCGTCCATTGCGCTGGCCGGAGATGAATTGCCAACCATTGCCAGCAATGCCGATGCCATTGGACTGGTGCAGGATCATGCCAATTATATGTGGACGCTGATTGCCGCAGCGCTGGTCTTCTTCATGCAAGCCGGTTTTGCCATGGTTGAGTCCGGCTTCACCCGCGCCAAGAGTGCTGTTAATATTATGATGAAGAATCTCATGGATTTCTCCATGGGTTCCCTGTTCTTCTGGGCCATCGGTTTTGGCGTTATGTTCGGCGCGGCGCCAACGGGTTGGTTCGGCACTGACGGGTTCTTCCTGTCGGGCTGGACCCCAGGCGGTGATCCATGGGTTCTCGCCTTCTGGATGTTCCAGTGTGTGTTTGCCGCCACGGCTGCCACGATTGTTTCAGGTGCTATGGCTGAACGGACGAAATTTACAGGGTACCTCATCTACTCTGCGGTGCTCTGTGCCTTTATCTACCCAGTCTTTGGTTCCTGGGCCTGGGGCAGTCTGCTCAACGGCGGCGGCTGGCTTGAAGGGATGGGATTCATTGATTTTGCTGGATCCACTGTGGTTCACTCGATTGGTGGCTGGGCTGCTCTGGCCGGTGCCATTGTTCTCGGACCCCGCCTTGGTAAATACGGCAAGAAGGGTGAAGTGCGCGCCATTCCCGGTCATAACATCCCCATGGCGGCGATCGGTGTGTTCATCCTGTGGCTTGGCTGGTTCGGTTTCAATCCCGGTTCCACCACCACGGCTGACAAATCCATTGCCATAATTTTTGTGAATACGAACCTTTCAGCCGCAGCTGGTGCGGTTGCCGCCATGTTTACCTCATGGCTCATCTTTAAGAAGCCGGATATTGGTATGTCCCTGAACGGTGCCCTTGCCGGTCTGGTTGGTATTACGGCAGGGTGTGCCAATGTGAGTCCATCCAGTTCCATCGTGATTGGTCTTCTCTCCGGTATCTTGGTTGTGATTTCGGTCATGGCTATTGATCGGGCCCACATTGATGATCCAGTTGGTGCGGTATCGGTTCACGGTGTGTGTGGTGCCTGGGGCACGATTGCGGCTGGTCTGTTTAATATGGAAGGCGTGACCATAAAGATTATGACCACGCAGTTCATCGGAGTCGGCGCCGCGTTTGTCTGGTCTTTCGGCTGTGCCTTTATCCTCTTTAAGTTGATTTCCATGACCATCGGTCTGCGAGTCACTGAAGAAGAAGAAATAATGGGTGTTGATATTAGTGAGCATGGTGCCCATGCCTACAACGACTTTGTTGTAACCAGGTAAGCTTCCCCCCTCCGTCCCCGACCAGCCCTGTTGTTTATGCTGGTCGGGGACTTTTTTTTTGCCTGTTGAGGTGAAGACATGAAGAAAATAGCGGTCATCCAGCATGCGGCGTGGGGAGGGGCGGGATATTTTCTGATAAAGGCCATGCTCCGCTGCAGGGTTGACGTTCGTGTCTTTCAGGCGTGGAATAACTCGTTTCCTGATCCGGATCAGTTTGACGGCATGGTTCTTATGGGCGGTGTCGCCAATGTAGATGAGGTGGAACAATATCCTTTTCTGCACCTGGAAAAGCTCTGGCTGCAGGAGGTGCTGCGTTCCTGGAAGCCCTGTTTCGGCATGTGTCTCGGTCATCAGCTTCTGGCCGAAGCCCTGGGTGGTACGATCGGCCGGAATTTTTGTAATTCCGTCGGGGTTATTACGGGGATGGTCACCAGCCATGGAAGGGCGCATCCTTTGTTTGCCAATAGTGAACCGCACCTGCCTCTGCTGAAATGGCATGGTCAGTCGGTGCAGACCCCGGTGCCCCATCATTTCGATATTCTCATGACCTTGAAAGAGTGTCAGGTTGAGGCCTTCAGTGTCAAGGGCAGGCCTCATCTGGTGGGGGTTCAGTTTGACAATCATGCGGCTCACGCAGCGGATCTGGTGCAGTGGTGTGAGCATGACCGGAGGTGGCTCAGCGGTATTGGTTTTAATCAGGCAAGAATTGCAGCTATGCTGAATCAGGCCCAACATGAGCAGTCTGTTTTTGAGCGGGATTTTATCCTGTTGTTTTCCAATTTTTGCACTATGTTGTAATGAAATTTAAACATGATTATCATCAAGATTCAGTCAATGATATGAGCATTGTTGGTTTTGGTAGAGTTTCAACCTGAAGTTTACGGTTTACGGTTGCCAGTTTACGGTTCAAGGTAATCTGAATCAGATAACGTCAACATCCACGAACTGCGAACGGTAAACGGGGAAATGGTAACGTGTTGGCATGACAGGATATTGTTTGGAACTCTCTATGTTAGACTGAGGTTCGGTGGTAATTATAAAAAATAAATGTAGATTCCCTGCTGCAGGTTCAGCCCTTTTGGGGTCGGCAGGCGGTGTACACTCTTCTCAGGTTTTTAATGATGGCTGATATTCGTGAAACCATGTTTTCCATCCTTCTCCAGGATGGCCCCTTTGCAACACCGGATGATCTGGTCATTGCCCCGTTTTCAAAGGTAGGGAGGCGGACGGTTGCCTCCCTTGTCAGGCATGGTGAGCAGACGAAGTATCGCGTGCTGCGCAATCAGATTTTTGACCTGCTGGGCGTGCAATCCTACGGGGAGATCCAGGGACTTATACAGGATCCCGTTGCCCGCAAGGCGGTGACGGCGAAGGCGTACCGGTTGCTGGGCAATATGTTCGGCATCAAGGGCAGTGAGGGTGAGGTGGTGGCCACGGTGAATAATTATTCCCGCACGGCTGACGGGGTGATCCGCTCTCTCAGGGACACGGTGCTGGATAATTTCAGCTCCTTTATTGAGATGACCAACGAGGTGGATGCCTTATCCAATCCTGTCGAGCTGATGCTGCTGATGTTCGATGAGCGGTATCATAAAAAGGCCCGCTTTGAGGCCAAGCGCAAGCTGCTGCTGATGAATCTTGCCGGTTCCATTGATCAGCGTGAACGGGAGACGAATATTGAATCGAAGTTCTCTGAATTCTTAGAGTTTTTGAATCATTACGTGTGGTCTCCTGAGGGGAGGATTGGGGAATTGGAATTATCCTACCTCTTCAGTGAACATGGTGAGGATGATTTTTCCTGCCGGAAATGCACGGTGCTCAGCCTCGAAGAGGGCCAGGGGCTGCAAGAACTCAAGGCGGGGCAGAAGCTGACCCTGGTCAAGCGCCGCCGTTTTGCAATGGACTCTACGGCCGTGCCGATCTATGTGTCCATTCGGAAAAAACCGTCTGAGGCCAAGGTGTTGAAGCTGATCCGCAAGGGTGAGGAGAACCCTGCTGTGGCGGTGGATGACGAGCTGGGTTTATTGGGCGTGCTGGATTCCCTTGCCGATGTCAAGGCGTTTCAAACGCACCTGACCCGTTCCGCCATTGCCGCGGATTCCTTTATGGTGCTGGAGGATATTTCGGATACCCTGACCACCTCCGCAAGCTATCGGAATAAGAATGCCGGCAGCTCGGTGGAGACCAGGATGCTCAAATTCTTTGCCCGCCTTGGCGGGATGCGGGTGGAGTTTATTGTCCACACCAATGAGAGTTACCTCAATTATCTGTATCAGCGCGGCGTGGCCCATGATGAGTATGAGGTGAAGCGGGTTTTTGATTCCGGTGCCGCTGCATTATTGTTTCCCGAGGATATTTATCATCTGGATATGAGTTTTGCCAGGGAACGCCAGATTGAATGCTGCCGCAGTCAGTTAGAGGGCTGAAATGTTCAGCAAACAGCTGCAGATCAAACAGACCTGGAACGGGCAGCCGGCGCTTGCGGCCGAAGAGGGTAGCGTCTTTATCCGCCTGGATCATGAAGGGCTGCACGTCCATGTTCAGGCTCCATTTCATCATGACCCTCCCCCGCCGTCCCCTTCGGGACTGACCCCTGGGTTATGGGAGTATGAGCTGGTGGAGTTATTCCTCCTTGGCGGTGGCGGGCAGTACCTGGAGATAGAGCTCGGTCCCCATGGTCATTACCTGGTCTATTTTTTGAAAGGGGTGCGGCAGGTGGCCCGGTCTGTTGCTCCGTTACGGGTGGCGTGCGTTATTACGTCCAGTCGCTGGCAGGGGGATATTGTTCTTTCCCGTGCTGACCTGCCTGACGGGCTGAGTCATGTGAACGGCTATGCCCTCCATGGTCAAGGTGTACAGCGCCGCTATCTGGCGGCCGCACCGGTTCCCGGTCCGGCTCCTGATTTTCATCAGCCCCGGGCCTTTCTGCCCCTTGAGGGTCTCATGGATTGGTCGGTCTCATAGCCTGAGAATAGCTCCGGCATTCGCTGTTGTTGCCCTGCTAATGACTTCCACCGATTCCCCCCGCAGTTCTGCCACTGTTCTGACAACCTCCAGCAGGTTTGGTGGGACATTGCGTTCCCCGTGATGGCTGGAGGGCGGCATATCCGGTGCATCTGTTTCCACGACGATATCCTGCAGCTTGAGCTCCTGTGCCAGCCTGCGAATTTTTTGGGCCCGGTCGTAGGTTATTGTGCCGCAGAAGCTTATCTTAAACCCCAGCCCTATGTACTGTTCAGCCTGTTGCTGACTGCCGCTGAAGGCGTGAACAATCCCGCCATGGGGAAAATGGCGTCTGCGCAAGGTGGCAAGCACCTGGTCGTGGGCCTTGCGCACATGGAGCAGGACTGGCAGCTGCGCCTTCTGGGCCAGGGCGAGCTGTGCTTCAAAAAGTTCCTGCTGTTTACGGTGGCTGACCCCTGTAATAAAATAATCAAGACCGATTTCCCCCAGACCCACCAGGGGTGCGCTGTTGATATGTTCTGCCAGCTCGACCAGATGTCCCTGGGTGTGGTGGTCGAGGTACATGGGATGCAGGCCGATGGCCGGGAGAAGGGGACTGTTCCGGGTGCAGAGTTCCAGGAGGTGTTGCCATCCGGAACGACAGACTCCGGGCAGAACCATGGTTGAAATGCCTGCTTGACGGCTGTCTGCCATTATGGCGTGGAAATCTTCCCTGAATATGGGCAGGTCAAGATGGCAATGGGTATCAATGAGGTTCATGACTCTTTTATATCAGAGTTCACCGGGCTTGTCACATCTGCACCACCGGGGCTACGAAAATGTAAATCTATGGGGTCGGGTGAAGGGTAAAGATTACAGAAATGTAAGCATGTCTTGAGGTGTCAAATGTGTCTGCCTAATAAAAGAACGTTTAAACAGTGGGTTGCAGCTGATTTAAAAAAATAATGGGTGTGGCATGTATATTGAATTAACTCTCAGTAAAGGTACGAAGCGTTTTCGTGACAGGGGATATGTTACGGATTTTATTAATACCCATGAGGGTTGAAAGTTAAAGGAGTGGAGTAATGAGAAAGAGATTAGAGAGAACAATAGCAACAATGGCATTGGCGGGAACCTGCTTTTTGGGATTAACCCCAACCCTGGTCATGGCGGAAGACGTGGCAGCCGTGGAGGTGGAACGGCCGGAAGCCGATCTCACAGTTGGTGTGTATAGCCAGTATGTGTGGCGTGGTTGGGCCTTGAGTGAGGATTCTCTGGTTGTTCAGCCTTCCATGACGGTCGGTTATAAGGGGTTTGGTTGCAACCTCTGGGGAAATTTGGATACAGCTAGTGATGATGGTATGAATGAGACCAATAGCTGGAATGAAACCGATATGACCCTGAGTTATGACTGGTCCATGGCGGGAATGGATTATGGTGTGGGCTATATCTATTATGGTCTTGAAGGCGATGATTCCCAGGAGTTTTATGCGGGAGTCAGTAAAGAGTTTTCCTTCATCACCCCGAGTTTCACCGTGTACCGGGATACGGATTCTTTCCCCGGTTGGTATATGTCCCTCGGACTTGATTCTGCGGTTCCCCTTACAGATGATCTTGCCCTGGATGTGGGTTTTTCCGCAGGTTATATGATTATGGATGGAGCAGAGCTTGACGGGAGTGATTTCTCAGATCTTTTTGACGGTGTTGTTTCCGCCTCAATCACCTTTCCCATTACGGAGTTCTTCAGTATTACCCCTGAGATGCATTACTCCTTCCCGTTATCCAGTGCCGCAGATGATGTGCTAGAGGCTGGCAATGACGCTTTTAATGCCGATGCGGATGTTTTTTATGGAGGTGTTTCTGCCAGTCTCAGTTTCTAAATTTCAAGTCCCATCGAAAAGTTTGTCCCGAGGCCGCAATCTGAAAAGGATTGCGGCCTCTTTTTTTTAAGGGGCTGAAAAATAAGTTTACATTGAAGATGACATGTAGTAGTAATCATTATCAACAACTTGTTAACTCTATGCAATCACTTGTTAAGTTGAATATGTGTGTAGATTGTAAAAAGAATTTCTTCCTGAAAACTTTTTATGATACAAAATAATAAGTATATTTTTTATTCAAAATTCGGTGGAGGTTGTTATGCAGAAAATGGAATGCCCTTGCGGGTACATTTATGATCCTGAAGAAGGCGATTATGAGAATGGTGTTGAGCCGGGTACGCCCTGGGAAAAGGTTCCTTCAGATTGGGTTTGCCCAAAATGCGGGGCTGAAAAAGAGGATTTCTGGGAAGCGGATTGATACTAGGTTTTCAGCGAGTGGATAACAAAAGGGGGTTGATGACTGAGTCATCAACCCCCTTTTTTTATGTGACCTGTTCTCGTTACTCTAACGTAACGCCATGAGCTGACTGTGCAGGTTTTTTCCTGAGCCTGTCAGACCTAATTTCGTGCGAATACTTTTGCGGTGAAAGCCGACACCGTGGACGGAGAGATTTAAGGCCTCGCTGATTTCTTTGCTGGTGCATCCCTGTCTGATCAGGGAGGCAACCTTTAATTCCTGAGGGGTGAGCTGCTGATTCATGCTGGAGATGCGGTGCAAAAATGGTGAGATAATAGTGTCGAGATACTTTTCAATGATCGTCACCAATGTCTGTTCCTGGGGCCTGAGAGGGGATTCTTTCAGTCTTTCCATATAGGGCATGATGAGTTGTTTGACATTGGTGACAATGGCCTTTTCCAGGGAATCTCTCTCCTGTTCCCGGTTTTTTAAGAGCGCATTCAGGGCAATATTTGTTTCAGTGAGGTGGTCAATTTTTTGGTGAAGTTGGTCAGCTGTCTGCATGGAGCCCTCTTTATAATGGTAGTTTTTACTAGCATTATGCCACAATAGTACACTGATTAAAAGCAAAGAGTTGTGGATGGGCGAAGAATATCTTGCACTCCGTCAGCCCTGCAGGAGATGGTCCAAAAGGATTTTGCCCCCTATGGTGATGAGGATGATTCCCCCGATGCATTCAATTTTATCTTCGCAGAGATGACCAAAAAATTCACCGATATAGGTCCCGGCAAAGCTGAAAATAAAGGTCACGAGACTGATGATGATGATGGGCTCGGCAATGGCAATGTCGAGGAAGGAGAAGGTGACCCCCACCGCCAATGCATCGATACTGGTGGCAATGGCCAGAGTGATTAAAATATAGATATTGAGCGGGTCTTTTGCCTCCTTCTCCTCGTCCTGCATTTGCCGGGATTCATACACCATTTTCCCCCCGATGAAACAAAGAAGAACAAAGGCGAGCCAGTGACCCGTGTCCCGGATGGCTTCACTGGCAAGACCGCCGATCACCCAGCCTATCCAAGGCATAAGTCCCTGGAAAAAGCTGAAGAATAAGGCGATGCGGATGGCATGGTGCAGACGCATTTTGCCGATAATGGCGCCGCTGCTCACTGAGACCGCAAAGGAATCGGCGGCAAGGCCGATGGCAATAAAGATGAGTTGTGAAAGGTTCATAATGGTTGAGTTTTCCCTTAAATAGTTCATGGGGGGGTCAAGGAGTTTGGCGCACCCTGTTGTCGCCGGGCATGCGGCAAGGCCACACTTCGCTCCAGACAGGGGTATACCATTATCGTGGATTTTGCAAAAGCTGGTTGCCCGTGAGTCCGGCCGGGCCATTGGTTCAGCCCGACCCATTGTAGGTGAAAAACTGTTCACCTGTGAGACGGGACTGCATGTACAGGGTCTCATGGTGGATCCGCAGACCTATGAACCCTTTGTCCCTGAGCTCATTGGTGCAAAACGTAAACTGCTCATTGGTTCTAAAACCGGTTGCCGGGCCATTGCGGCGACGATGAAACGTCTGAGCCTGCCCGGTCTTGATGATGTTCTGCTGACAAACCTGACGAGCCGGGTGCGGCGGGCGGCGCATGAGCTGCAGCGGCTGCTGGCTGACCATGAAATTGTTGAGCTGGCCACAATGCAGCCTGGGTCGTAATGGTTGACGGGTTGTAAAAACCCTTTACGGTTGAGGCTGGAAGGTGCTGAAGGTCTCGGCAACGAGGCGGATATGATGTTTTTCGGCCTGGGCGAGGGATAAAAAGGGTTCTTCCATGTCCGATCCACGGACTTTTTCAGCAACTGCACGGTAGAGATCATAGGCACCGTATTCAAGGTCTAGAATCATATCAAGCAACGTTTGGGGCACTGATTCCTGCAACCCGTCCAAACGGTCCAATTGCTCCTCCAGACCCTTGCCGCCTTCAACAATATCCCCGGGCAGTGCAGAATAGACCTCTGCAAAGGGTGGAGCGGCTGCCTGATCCTTCTTCCAGAAATTGTAGAGCAGGCGGGCGTGGGACTCTTCGGCCCGGGCCAGTTCTTCCA
The DNA here is from genome assembly GCA_027859235.1 of Desulfobulbaceae bacterium. Taxonomy (GTDB): domain Bacteria; phylum Desulfobacterota; class Desulfobulbia; order Desulfobulbales; family SURF-16; genus JAJRUT01. Next base: position 3,294 of record JAQIBE010000246.1, on the reverse strand, counting down.
TGGTGGTCCGAAAGGGTGTAGTCCCTGTTCTGTCGAGGACCGCGTTATAGAATAATGCGGTGCCGCGCTCAAGGTTCATGGCGGAATAGAGAAGATTCTCCATCGGGGTATCAAGGTCAAGAACGGCAAGGGCGGGATAATCCGGCAGGGTGCGGCCGAAGTAGGTCAGAATGCCGCCTGTCACGTGGTACACCTTGTTCTGGAAAAAAGGCACGGACGTGGCAAAGAGGGCCGCGGCGCGTGAACGCCGGCCGCTGTTGCAGTAGAAAATGATATCGCAGTCAACAGGAAGTTCGGTGATCCGCTGAATGATTTCGCTTAAAGGGATGAGCCGGGAGCCGGGGATATGCTCGTCTTCATACTCTTCGGGGAACCGGACATCCACAAGGACATATTTATCTTCGTGATGTTCGTCCTGATAGCGGTAGAACTCGTCAACCGTGAGATTATAATATTCGTCAAGCTGCATGGTGTGTCTCCTTCAAGGGGTGGAGGGACATGATGATGGTCTGTGGTTCGGGCACGATGCCCGGTTTGGTGGTGACCATGCAAGGCAGTTCTTTAACGGAGCATAAACGGACTGGTTTTTGAGCCGTGGGGATGGTGGCATTTCAGGCCGCTTTTTTCTCACCCAAGCATAGCGTACTCTTTTGCTGAAAATCAACAGATGTATTGCGAGCCAGCCAGTCCGTATCCATTTTACCCTGTTCAATGGCCACAACCTGATCCCCTAACAGTGCGGCCTCCTCAAGGTTATGGGTGACCATGACCATGGGAATGGTGATTTCTTCCTTGAGGAGGAGGAGTACTTCCCGGAGCTGTTTCCGGGTGGTGATATCAAGGGCTGAAAACGGTTCATCCAGTAAGAGTAGTTTCGGGTTCGGGGCCAGGGCCTGGGCAAAGGCGACCCGCTGCCGTTCGCCGCCTGAAATTTCATGGGGGCGTTGGCGCTGAAGATGACGGATGCCCAGGAGCTCAAGCAGCATCTCAACCCGCTGCGTATCCTTGCAGCCGAAGCTGATATTGTCGCGAACCCTGAGGTGGGGGAAGAGCGAGGCCTCCTGAAAGACATAACCCAGGCTCCGTTTCCGGGTGGGAACCCATATCTGTTTGGGGGATTGAAAGTCGCAGAGAATTTGATCCTGCAGATGAATAAAGCCGCTGTCCGGTTTCTCAAGGCCGGCCAATATGCGGATCGCGGTGGTCTTGCCGCTGCCGGATGGACCGATCAGGGTAAGGAGCTCTCCTGCCGGGCAGTGGAGATTCAGTTCGAGGTTGAAATGGGCCAATTTTTTATGGATGCGCATTTTAAGTGCCATAGCGCTGCCTCCTTTCCAGAAAGTTAAAGCCGAGTAAAATTACATAACTCAAAACAAGTAGGGCCAGGGATAACTGCCACGCCTCGGAGTAGCGCATTCCTTCCACCATTTCATAGATGGCGATGGAGGCCACCTTGGTCTCGCCGGGGATGGAGCCGCCGATCATCAGGATTACCCCGAACTCGCCCATGGTGTGGGCAAAGGTTAAGATGGCAGCCCCGGCAATACCGGGCAGGGAGTTGGGCAGGACCACCCTGAAAAAACTGCTGGTCCTGGAGCAGCCCAGCACTGCCGCCGATTCCAGCAACCGTGGATCAAGTTTGGCATAGGTTGATTTCAGCGGCTGCACGACATAGGGGATGCCGTGCAGCATGGCGGCCAGCGCGATACTGCCGAAGGTGAAAATGAGGGGGCGGCCGGTTGCAACCTGATGGAGGCGGCCCACAACACCTTCCGGACCCATGAGGATGAGGAGGAAGAACCCGAAAACCGTTGGCGGCAGAACCAGGGGGAGCCCCAGGAGGGATTCAATAAAGACCTTGCCCCGCATGGGCAGAAACACCAGCAAATAGGCGAGCGGCGCACCGATGATGAGGAGGCCGAAGGTGACGACTCCTGCAAGTTTGAGTGAGAGTATGAGCGGGGTGTAGTCCATGGGGTGATAGGCTCTGGGTGCTGCGTTTTTAAGTTAAAAAATACACGGTCAATCAAGTTGCCAGTTTACCGTTTACAGTTCGTGGATGTTGACGATATCTGATTCGTTTTACCTTGAACCGTAAACTGGCAACCGTAAACCGTAAACTTGCACGCTGAAACTCTGGCAAAACAAATAATGGACATATCATTGGCTGAAGCTGGGTGGTAATTATGTCTCTTACTTATTGGTAGCCATATTTTCGGCCTATGCGTCGGCCCGTCTCTGACGTGAGGAAATTCTGCAGCTGGCGGGCGATGTCATGGTGCGGCGCATTTCTGGGAATACACCCCCATTGTTCCACCACTTCGGCTTCCGGTATGGGCCAGTATTGCCCCTTTTGTCCGGTCTCTGAGAGCGCCTGGGAGAGGGCAATAAAACCGAGCTGTGCCCCTCCGGTCTGGACAAAGAGAAAGGTTTGGCCCACAGACTGGCCATAGATCAATTGCGGTTCCGTGCGTTTGAACAGGCCGGTCCGGTGTAACGCCTGAAATCCTTTTTCACCGTAGGGAGCGGCATCCGGGCTGGCCAGGGCAATTTTCCCCGGGTTTTGGCTGAGGGCATCCTGCCAGTTGGTGGCATGTATGGACCGATCCTTTGTCCAGAGTACAACCTTGCCGGAGCTGTAATGGAATGGTTCCCCGCAGATTCCCTGTTCGTGCAGGAGTTTCGGCCGGGTATGGTCGGCTGAAAGAAAGAGGCTGTAAGGGGCTCCATGGGTGGCCTGACCGTAGAGTTTTCCGGATGAGCCGTAGCTGACATCAATATTGACCTTATGGCGCTGCTCGAAGATTTCAACGAGTTCCGTCATGGGTGAAATAAAGTTGACGGCGGTGGCAACAATGCATTTCTCCCCCGCATACGTGGCCTGGGGCGCGAGCAGGAGTATGCTGATGATCCAGAGCCCATACCGTTGCAGGTGGTAACTAAAGCGAGGATTCATTTTCATCTTCCATCCATAGGGCGGTTTCTTCCGCCAAAAAGAGTTTCATTTTCTCCTGAATCCGCCAAAAACCGGCCAGGAGTTTTTCCCCGGTGGGGGTGAGCACTGCGCCGCCGCCGTTCTTCCCACCGCGACTGGTTATAACCGCGGCGGAACCGGCCTGGCGCTTCATTGATTCCAGCAGGTTCCAGCCATGCTTGTAGGACATGTTCATCTCCCTGGTGGCCTTGGCGATGGAGCCGTGCTCCTGTATTTTTTCAAGGAGTACCGCTCTCCCGAAGCCGATCAGGGTGCCTTCGTTCCCCTCCAGCCACACCCGGCCATGCCAGCCCGGAGCG
>JAQIBE010000130.1 GCA_027859235.1 Desulfobulbaceae bacterium | reverse complement strand
TCTTTGGCTATGTCGAGCCATGCTTCAATCTCGGCAGGGGTTGGCATTTTGCCCTGGCAGAGGATTTTGCCGTTAATCATTAAGGCCGGGGTGGTGAGGACGCCGTGACGCCAGATTTCATCCATGTCGAATATCTTTTCAATGTCGGCTACGAGGTTGGATTTGCCGAGGATGTCGAAAATTTGGGCGGCGAGTTTGTCGCAGGTGACGCAGCCACTGCCGAAGACGCGGATCTCCAGGGTGTCCCGGCTGATATCGTCGCCGCTGAGTCGCCGCTGGTATTCCTGGTGGATGGCGTCCCGGTAACGTTCGCTGGCTGAGGCGGGTACATAGTTGCTCTTGCTAATGGCAGTGAAAATAGAGGCGGTGGCCTCGCTTGCATCCATCTTCTGCTCCAGGCAGGCGTTGATGGCGGGACCAAGTCCAATGAGATTGACGCTTGTTTTGCCTATTTTCAGGAGCCGCTGGTTTGGTGCATCCATAATCATCTCTTAATGTTTCTGTTTGCGTTTAACGCTTTGGTTATTAAACAGGGGGTGTTGGCCGGCAAGCTGATGCAGTTCACTCTCCTGAAAGGCGCGGATGACACCAAATTGGCCATCGAAACCTGGCAAGCGCACGACCTGGCGCTGGCGCACCCTGTTGATCGCCTCACCAAGAAGGGGTGAGTCGCGCTGCAGATCTTCAAGGGGCTGGCTGCGGAGAATACTGAATTCTGAACCGAACTTCTTGATGAGGCGGCTGTATTGCTTGAGCACGGTCTTGGTGTTTGGTCCGACCCCCAGCAGTTCACTGAGGATTTCCTGTAAGGGGATGAGGCTTTCAACGGCTGGGCTGTCTTGGGGAAAGAGGGGCGTGTCGCGGTCAGCAAGTTCCATGATGCGGTTGGCGACCCCCACGGTAACGGGTTTGGAGCATACAGGGCAGAGCCCCCCATGCTCCCTGGTGGTCTGTGGATCAAAACACAGGCCGCATTTTCGATGGCCATCGTGATGGTATTTGCCTTCCTCCGGGTAAAACTCAATGGTACCCTGCAACCCCTTGGACGGGTCCTTGAGGGCTGCCTGTATCCCATGAAAAGACAGATCACAAGCAAAGATGGTGGCTTCGCGCCCTAGTTTAGCGGGTGAGTGGCAATCTGAATTTGACATGAGGGTGAAGCGGTCAAGGGCTGAGATGAGCCGGTTCATTGCCGGGTCTGAGGATAATCCTGTTTCCAGGGCAAAGATATGTTCTGTTAAATCGCCAAAGCAGTCGTCAATGGAGTCAAAACCGGACTTGGAACCGAACAGGGAAAACCACGGGGTCCAGATATGGGCGGGGACCAGAAACCCTGCAGGGATTTCTTCCAGGACAATCTCCAGCAGGTCGCGGGAATCAAGGCCAAGGATGGGTCTGCCGTCGGAGTGGATATTGCCGATGGTGGACAATCGTCTGTTGAACTGTTGCGCCTGCTCAAGGTCTGGGCAGAATATAATGTTATGAACCTTGCGCACCTGACCCTGCCGTTTATAGATGCAGCTGATTTCTGCGGTGAGCATGAACCGTATGTCGGGTGATGGTCGGACGTCCGGAAGTACAGGGGGGATGGCGGGGTCGGCGAGTTTGAATAACCCCTGCTCCGCCGGGATAAGCTGCTCGCTTAATTCCTTAAACCAGCCGGGATGGGTGAAGTCGCCCGTGCCGATGACATGGATGCCTTTGACCCCGGCCCAGGCGGCAAGCCCTGGCAAATTGGAGTGTTTACTGGTTGCCCGGGAGTAGGGGGAGTGGATATGGAGGTCGGTCAGGAAGTTCATTTAATTATCCGGTGATGAAAAAGTATAGCAATGTTCCTAGAGCAGCATTTTAAAAACTTCAAAAAAAAGAGAACCACGGATGAACACGAATGCACACGGATTTTTCTTTTATCCGTGGTTCAGCAGGCCTTGAGGTCGTTGTGAAAACAGTTGCACGGGCCGTTGCTTCATAGTAGTTCAGCGGTAAAATTGTAGGAAATTGAAAAAAATTCTTGTAATTAAACATCTTGGCTCTACTGTGAATGGGCTTGTCCAGTGACCTTAATAAAGTTTTTAGGGGCTCTGGTTTTGGGAACGAGAAGTACGGTTTCACCTTAAAAGAAAATTGCGAAAAAGGGTAGGTGCGGATGTTTTTTTAGTTCCCATGCTCTTTATATACTAAAAATGATAAACAGGTGTGAACATGGCAGAAGACGTAGATGTGTTGATCATGGGGGCGGGCCCTGCTGGTCTGCAGGCGGCGGTGCATGCGGTTCGGAAGAAGACCGGGGTTGTTGTTATTGGTAAACCTGAGAACTCGGCTCTTTATCGTGCCCATGTGGAGAATTATCTCTGTGTGGATGGCGTGATGGACGGGCGTGAAATGCTTGAAACAGGTGTTGGCCAGGCCATCCGCTTTGGTGCGGAGCTGGTTTATGAAGATATTCTCCATGTGGAAGCAGTAGAGGATGGTTTTCTGGTTCGTTCTGAGACCAGGGAGTTTAAGGCCCTGAGTGTGATCATCGCCATTGGTACAGCAAAGAAGAAGTTGAATGTCCCCGGTGAAAAAGAGCTGGCTGGCAAGGGTGTGAGTTATTGCGTGGATTGTGATTGCAATTTCTACCGTAAGGCCAAGGTTGCCGTGGTTGGTAATGGCTCGGCAGCGGTTGATGGTGCCCTCACCCTGACAAATTATGCCTCAGAGGTCACCCTGGTGACCAACGCCTTGAGTGTGTCGGAATCCATGCAGAAACGGCTCGCTGAAAGTTCAGTGGTGGTTAAGGACGGGTTGTGGGCCAAGGAAATTCTCGGCGAGATGGGCGTGACCGGCCTTGTCCTGGATGATGATTCCACTGTTGAGGTGGAAGGTGTCTTTGTGGAACTTGGCGCAAAGGGGCCCATGGAACTTGCCACTGCCATTGGGGTGCAGCTTGATATGGATACCTTCAGTTATATTGATACCAATAAGAAAATGGAAACCAATATTCCCGGGGTGTATGCCGCAGGTGACATTGCCGGGCAGCCGTTTCAGATGGCCAAGGCCGTGGGCGAGGGGTGTACGGCCGGCTGGTTTGCTGCAAATTATGTGAAGAAGCTCAAGCGGAATAGTTAAACATGCAGGGTCAGGATTCGTTTTATATGCAGCTTGCCCTGAATGAGGCCGCAACTGCAGCGCGGAAGGGGGAGGTCCCTGTTGGTGCGGTGCTGGTGGATGGGGATGGGCAGGTGCTTGGGGCGGGCGGGAATCGTTCCGTCTCCCGCAACGACCCTTCGGCCCATGCTGAAGTTATGACCCTGCGCCGAGCCGGTGAGTTTACCTGTAATTATCGTTTTCCCGGAACGACCCTGTATGTAACCCTTGAGCCCTGTGTGATGTGTGCCGGGCTGTTGGTGCAGGCCCGAATTTCCCGGCTGGTGTTTGGCGCAAAAGATCCCAAGGCGGGGGGGATTGTCTCCCTGTATTGGGTTGGCAGCGATGGGAGGCTGAATCACTCCTTTCAGGTAACGGCAGGGGTGATGATTGAGGAATGCGGCCAGATCCTGCAGGACTTTTTTCGGGCGCGGCGCAGAAAGAGGTAGGCGGCTGTATCTTGTCATGGTTGTGGCGTGTCTACTACTGCGTGCATATGGAAAAAAAACTTTGAAAAGAAGAGTAAAGCGTGTATGTTGGCCAACTCCATTCCAAGAGTGGAGAATAGAGCGCAGGCTTTTTGTTGTATAGGCAGAAGTCTGCGGGTGTGCGGAGAGGTGACCGAGTGGCTTAAGGTGCACGCCTGGAAAGCGTGTGTGCAGCAATGTACCGGGGGTTCGAATCCCCCCTTCTCCGCCAGTTTTTTGTTTTTTGAAAAATCTGGGTGTAGTTCCCATAGGCAAGAATCGTTTTATTATACTGTTCTTGTTGATATAGATCCGATATTCAGGTTTAATGTGTAAACATTGGCCTGCAATCAGTTTTGATAGCCGGGTCCTGTGCAATGAAGACTCACGAATCCCGTCAGGTCCGGAAGGAAGCAGCGGTAGTGAATCTCTTTATGTGCTACAGGGGTGCCTGGCTATCTTTTTTTGTACTGATGAATTTTCGCCCTTCAGGTTTTGCAAACAACCAGTCGTTTGCAAAATACTTAGGGGCCGTTAAGAATGTTGGCCAGGTAAGCGCAGACTCCTGTGGTATCAATTTATTTACGGCCCTTATGCAGCCATGGACATCTCGGTGACCATGTTATTTTTTTTACAACTGCTTAATTCTGAATTCTGACTCCTCAAAAAAAATGTCCTATCTTGTTCTAGCTCGAAAATATCGGCCGCAAACATTCCATGACGTGGTTGGTCAGGAGCCTGTGGTGCGTATCCTGCGCAATGGACTGCGCCGTGACCGGGTACCCCATGCCATGCTCTTTTCCGGCGTGCGCGGGGTCGGCAAGACGACCCTGGCCAGGATCATGGCCAAGGCCCTCAATTGTGAGTCTGACGCCGAGGATATCCCCTGTGACACATGTCAGTCGTGTCTTGAGATTCGTCAGGGTTCAGCTGTAGACCTGAAAGAGATTGACGGCGCCTCCAATCGCGGGATCCAGGAGATCCGTGAACTCAAAGAAAATATTCGTTTCTTTCCCCTCCGAAGTAAATTCAAGATCATCATTATTGATGAAGTGCATATGCTCACCACCGAGGCCTTTAACGCCTTGCTGAAGACCCTGGAAGAGCCGCCTGAACATGTCTACTTCATGTTTGCCACCACTGAAATTCATAAGGTGCCCATTACCATTTTGTCACGGTGTCAGCGCTATGAGCTGAAGCGTGTCGGCTTTACCGGTCTGGCCGATTTTTTTAGCTCCATTGCCAAGTCCGAAGAGGTTACGATCTCTGCTGCAGGGATTGACATGATTGTCCGTGAAGCGGACGGCTCGGTGCGGGATGGTTTAAGTCTGCTGGATCAGATGTTTGCCTTTGGCGGGGATGATGGGGACGGCAGGATCATTGTGCGTGATGAAGATGTGGTGCAGGTGCTGGGACTTGTCGATCATCAGGTCTTTGTCAAGCTGGCAACGGCGGTACTCGACTCTGACTTAACCACCTGTCTCCAGGTGCTTGAAGAGACCTATCTGCTTGGCATTGATCTGAAGCGGTTCGCTGCAGATTTACTCTCCTTTTTTCGTGGTCTTGTGGTGTGTAAAACAGTACAGGATCCCTCCGTCCTTCTGGATGTGGCAGAAACGGATGTCCTGGCCATGAGTAGACTTGCGGCGGCCCACTCTAAGGAGAGTTTATACCAGCTCTTTCAGGTCTTCATGAAGGGGATGCAGGAGTTGCAGTATGCCAGCCGTCCCCGTTTGACCCTTGAGATGCTCTTTGTCAGGGCGACCCAGGTGGGGCAGGTTGTTCCTGCCCAGGATATTGCCGCAAGGCTGGCCATGTTCCTTGATGAGCATGGCACCCCTGCCGCAGATCAGACCTCTCCGGCTCAAAAAAAAACAGTTACGTCCAGGGTTGAGCCCGAAGTTGTTCCCCGGCCGCCTGCAGTAGAACCGGCCACTGAGATGGTGGTTCCGCCTCCTGTAGTGCAAAAGGAGAGTCCGCCACCCATGCCTGAACCTCCTCCCCCTGTTGTTGAGCGGGAAGAGCTGGCGGCGGTTGAACCACTGGTTGCGGCAGAACCGACAGTTGTGCAGAAAGCAAAACCTGTGCTTGTGGAGCCCAAACAACGGGATGTGACCCGGGAATGGGATGGTTTTGTTGCCTACGTTAAAGAGCGCAAGGCCTGGATGGCACAAACCCTGCGTCTCTGTGATAATCCCCATCTGGAAGGGGAAAAACTGCTGATTCGTTTTGATAACCCGTCAGATTGCACCCTGCTGACAGCTCGTGATAACCTGCAGGCCTTAACCATCTATGCCCAGGATTTCTTTCAGGCGGAACTGGTGCTGGATGTCTGTGCCCTTGGTGGTCATTCTGCAGAGGGTGATGGCTCAAGTCCACGGGAGGAGCGTCGCGCCTTAGCGGCTGATCCCCTGGTGGAACTGGTAACGGATATCTTTGATGGCAAGGTTGTCGGTATCCGTACCGGGCCTAAATTCAGGTGATAGCGGTTTAGGTTGTTTAGTCTATAGGGAGGGTGGTGAACTTCCTGAGAAAAAGGAGTTCTCTCAACGGACTAACCAGCCTGCATAAACTAAATAACCTACAGACTAATTAACCTAAAAAGAGGAATGCATATGGATATGACTCAGATTATGGAACAGGCCCAACAGTTCCAACATAAAATGACGGAAATGCAGGCGGAAGTGGCAAAGAAGACGGTCACTGCCTCTGTTGGTGGTGGGATGGTTACGGCTGTGGTGAACGGCAAGCATGATGTGGTGAGTTTAACCATTGATAAAGAGGTGATTAACCCTGATGATCCAGCCATGTTGCAGGATCTGGTGGTTGCCGCAATCA
>JAQIBE010000069.1 GCA_027859235.1 Desulfobulbaceae bacterium | reverse complement strand
GTTATTGATGCCTATGCCTATCGTTTACTTGCCCGTCACGGGTTTGTGGGGGAGGAGTCAAGCTACGAAGAGATGCAGGAACTCATGATGGATGCACTGCCCGCCGATGTCTCTCTCTTCAATGAATTCCATGCCCTGATTGTTGCTGTGGGCAAGGAGTTCTGCAGGAAAAAGAACCCGAACTGCGGCTCCTGTCCCTTAGCTCTTTTCCTGCCTTAATTTTTTGTAGACCCTTTAGTTGTTCTCTGTATTTTTCTGAGGTTCCATGCTGCCAAACATAGTAATTCCTATTGCTTTGAGCTGAGGGGGCGTAAATGTCCTGAGGAAGAATAGCGCCGAGTCCTTTGTTCGTTTTGCAGAACTTGCCGGGACGGTTAATTGGCTTCCCCTTATCTTTCAGCAGACCTTGAAATTCTCCACGGTTGAACTCAAGGATCCTGCCATTCATCTGACCCGGTATGCTGACGGGCATTGGAGTATCAGTGGTTTACTCAGTCGCGAGCAGAGTGAACGTTCCGCTGCGGAAATGGCTGAAACAACCACGTCCGTTGTCAGTTGGGCCTTATATGACCGACCGGGACTCAAGGTTGAGATTGGTAGCCAGTATCAGCCCGGTGGTGAGTATGATCGTTATCTGCTTGAGGTCTATCGAAATGGGGAGTTTAAACGGCCGCGTAATATTATTGGGATATTGGCAGTCCAGACACCTGAGGTGATGACGCGCATGCTCAAGGCTAATATTGAGGCAACCCCGGGTGAAATTCGCTTACTGGCGCTGCAGCGTGGTGAGGCGGTCGCATCATTACTTCGCACCCATGAGCCTGTTGAGATTGAGGAGGGGGCGCCAAGGGTTGAGTTACGATTCCAGTAGGCTTATAATTTCCTCCGGCAGCTCCGGTCTGCCGCGATCATTGACCCCTGTGGCAATGATTGTCGCCTGCAGGATGAGCCGGTTATCCCCTTTGCGGTGGATTTCCTGTTTGAAGGCAAAGCGCAGCTTTGATACCCGTTCTATTTCGAGACTCACCACGAATAGGTCACCACTTGTGAGGGGTGCCTTGTAGTCCAGTTCGGCCCGGGTGACCACCAGATTGATGCCGCGCCTGGTGATTTCAGCAAAGCTGAGATTGCGGCTCAAAAGAAACTCATGGCGACAATGCTCCAGATAATTCTGGTACACCGCATTGTTGACCCGTGCCTGCATATCGCATTCATAATCGCGAACCTTCATGTCAATGGTATAGGGTGTTGCCATATGTTTTAATCCCATATTGCTTCTGACTTCATATTGATCAAATGTCCAGACAGGTGGTGTCCCTATTGAGGTTTCGGCACCCCTCCCTGGTCACCACCACCATGTTTTCAAGGCGGACGCCTCCCCACCCTTCAATGTAAATCCCCGGTTCAACGGTGACCACCATGCCGACCTGTAACTTTCTGGTGTAGCGCGGGCTGAGATTCGGCCCCTCATGCACCGCCAGACCAACACCATGGCCGAGGCCGTGACCGAAACAATCGCCATAGCCCGCATCTTTGATGATCTTACGGGCCGCTTGGTCCACCTGTCTACCTGTGACGCCTGCTCGAATCGCCGCCATTCCGGCCAGCTGCGCCTTACGGACAATGCGGATAATTTCAGCGGTTTTGGCTGCGGGTTTGCCGAGAACAACGGTACGGGTCATGTCGGAACAATAGCCGTCTAAAACAAGACCCATATCAATAACAATGGGCTCACCTGCCTTTATTTGCCGCTGTCCTGGTACGGCATGGGGGGAGGCGCCGTTGGCACCCGAGGCGACAATGGTGTCAAAGCTTGGTTTCTCTGCCCCTCTTTGGCGCATGAGGGTTTCAATGTGCATGGCAATTTCAATCTCGGTCATCCCGGGCTGCATCGTCCGGTGCACCTCTTGAAACACAGTCTCATTCATGGTCACTGAACCCTGGAGTTTTTGTAACTCCTCGGCTGATTTACATAAGCGCATACTCTCCACAATCCCTGTGGTGGCAACGGGCTCCACATCAATCTCATGGCAGATCTTGAGCAGCTCTTCACTGGTTGAGTGGAGGGTGTAATGGGAATCAAAGCCAAGCCGTTTGCTCCGGTATTCTTCGAGGATGGAGCTCAGGAGGGGGAGCATGCCCTTGGAGTAGGTTCGCACGGAAAACCCCGCGGCCTCCTGTCTGGCATCAAGGGCAAAGCGGGAATCGGTGAGGAGGATGGGCATGCCACGCCGGGGAATAAAGAGGACGCCTGCTGATTCCTGAATGGAATGATCTGCTGCGCTGAAACCACTGATGAAGCGCCGGTTATCCGGTTGGCTGATGAGAAAACCATCCAGATCTCTCCGGGCAAGGCGTGCTTTCAGCTGAGCAATGCGTGTCATGGACTGATCTCCAGAGAAAAGCTGATTCCGTAGGGTCTTAAGGTTTCCTGCAGCTCAAGGAGGGAGGAAAATCGCCCCTGTCCATCTGCGGGAAGTTGGGTGAAAAAACGAGCTTCAGCCTTTGCGGGGGGCGCATGGAGCAGGGTCGAACTATTCCACTTCTGCAGCAAGTCTTCAATCTTGTGCCAGTTGCAGGGTTGGTCCGGGGTGAGGGTGAGGATGCTCATTGCTTGCCTGAACGTGGATGGGGCTAAGAGTTGCCAATAATCTGGGCAATAAACCCCTTATGCTTTTGCAACGCTTCACCATACTGCTCATTAAGCTGGGTAGTGACTTTCTGCCATTCTTCAACAAATTTAGGGTGGTTCTCCGGGGCAAGACCTGCTGCGCCGCCCTGGCCGGACTGCTGCTGCATCATGGCAATCTGTTGGGTGAATTGCTCTTTAAGCTGAGCGAGGATCTGCTTTTTATGCTGGTCAAATTGCTCCATGATCTTTTTTGCCTCGCCAAGGAGGGAGACAAGCTCACTGGATTCACCCAGCTGCAGTATGCCGCGCATGGCTTTATCAATGGACGGGGTGTCGTCTTCATCCCGTGGCAGTTGGATATGGCGCAAGAAGACGGAGAGGGCCCCTTTGACGAGGAGTGCTTTTTCGCCCTTGGGTCTGTCAAGCTCATCCCGGATATCAAGCTCATCCTCACGCATGAAGTTTGCGCCAAGACGCATACCGTCCTGGATCGTGGTTTCTTCAGACAGGCTGTCATCTGCCCGGGCTTCCAGTCTGGCAGCTCTTTCGAGCACCATTTCCATTGTTGATCGTATTTCGGCCATTCTTTATCTTCTCTCTGGGTTAAGTTGCTCTGTTTCTTAGCGCGGAAATGCGGCGATAATCCCGCC
>JAQIBE010000014.1 GCA_027859235.1 Desulfobulbaceae bacterium | reverse complement strand
AGACTGCGGAGTCTTCGCAGGCCAAGTCACTTGCCGGTGACACTCAGTATAAAAAGGCCGGAGGTAAGGTTGCAGCTTTCGATGACGGACATTCCCGTGCACCGAGCCCCGGCAGGGCTCATAACTGAGTGCGAATGGAAGCCTAACGTTATGGAATTTAAAGGAAATGTGGTTCGCCACGTCGAACATCTTGACATACCTTCTCATGGAAGCGAAGACTCCGTTATAGCAATTTATTGATACCCCCTTATACAGCTCTACGGACATCTCGTTGGGTATGTATTTTTTTTACACCTGCTTAGCCAACCCCGCCAGTATTACATTTTCGTGAGACAAAAACCTCATTTCTACAGATATGTAGAAAAACCCCGAACCCGCCCACATCCGGTCTGCCCCAAAGACAACGGCCATCCGCCACTATACCCCTTTCTCCACACAAGGCACACTTGTTGCATTCTTGTCACAAGCGAACCACACAACCGCAATGCCAGAGACCAGCCCCGGTGAAATAACGCGGCGCCACATACCATCCCAGACAGAAGAGAGAGACGCAATATCATGATCAACAGCGGCGACACCACCTTTATTATCATTTCAGCGGCCATGGTCCTACTCATGACACCGGGCCTTGCCTTCTTTTACGCCGGCATGGTGCGTCACAAGAATGTACTCGGCACCATCCTCCAATCCTTCATTATGATCTCCGTCATCAGCTTTGAATGGGTCTACATCGGCTACTCCATGTCCTTCGGTCCAGACGTGGGAGGGCTCATCGGCGACCTGTCCATGTTCGGCCTCAAAGGCGTCAGCGGGGCACCAAGCGAAATCTACGCCACCACCATCCCCCAGATCGTCTTCATGATCTACCAATGCATGTTTGCCGTCATCACCCCGGCCCTCATCACCGGAGCCTTTGCCGAACGCATGCGCTTCGGCCCATTTCTCATCTTCTCCCTGTTCTGGACAATCCTCGTTTACAACCCTGTCTGCCACTGGGTATGGGGCGGGGGCTGGCTTGCAGAAAGAGGTGTCCTGGACTTTGCCGGCGGACTGGTCGTCCACCTCACATCAGGTGCCGCAGCTGCGGCCGCCGTCATGGTCCTTGGACCACGAAAAGGGCTGGGTCGCGATAAATTCATGCCCCACTCCCTGCCCATGACCCTGCTGGGAACAGGCATCCTCTGGTTTGGCTGGTTTGGCTTTAACGCCGGCAGTGCCCTTGCCGCAGACGGCATTGCCGCCACCGCCTTTGTCTCCACCCACGTTGCCGGCATGGCGGGCATGGCCATGTGGGTAGCATTGGAATGGAAGTGCTACAAACAACCGACAACACTGGGTGCCGCATCAGGGGCCATTGCCGGACTTGCCACCGTAACCCCGGCCGCAGGTTTCATCAGCCCCCACTCGGCCATCATCCTCGGCCTCATGGCCGGGCTCTGCTGCTTTCTTGCCGTCACCTATAAAAACAAGATTGGCTGGGACGACTCCCTTGACGTTGTCGGCATCCACGGGCTTAGCGGCGTCATCGGCACCCTCGGTCTCGGTATTTTCGCCTCAAAGGCAATCAATCCAAACGGTGCAGATGGCCTTCTTGCCGGCAACGGAGAATTTCTTGGCACGCAGATTTTCGGCATTGTCGTGGTTGGTGTCTACGCCTTTGTTGTCAGCTTCATCCTTCTGAAATTCATTGACATCTGTTGCGGCGGATTACGCCTTAAGCCTGACGACGAAACAATTGGGCTGGATCAGGCAGCCCACAGTGAGACCGCCTACAACATGTAATTGCCCAAAGGGGAGGAAGACACACCTCCCCTACCACCAGAAAAGACTCGCACTCAGCTTCTATTTTAGGTAAAAAAAGAAGTTGTTTAGTCAGAATCAAAGGCTGCCCCACCCACAAGGAGATTTTCATGAAAAAAATAGAAGCGATCATCAAACCGTTCAAGCTTGACGATGTCAAAGACGCCCTGAACAATATCGGCATCAACGGCATGACCATCACCGATGTTAAGGGATATGGGCGCCAAAAGGGCCATAAGGAGATTTATCGTGGTGCAGAATACGAGGTAGACTTCATCCCCAAGATCAAAATCGGCATCATTGTGAGCGCCGACCAGGTTGATGCGGTTACCGAAGCCATCATCGCCGGGGCAAAAACAGGCAAGATCGGCGACGGCAAGATCTTTGTTCTACCCGTTGAGCAGGTTATCCGTGTCCGCACCGGCGAGAAAGGCCCGGACGCCATCTGAAAACAAGGGTTGCACATTGCATAACAATATAAACCACCGGGCACCAGCCCCTATCGCTTCTTTTCACTCTACCTGAACAGTCAATGAAATCTGAATTACGCTCCCGCAGAAAAGCCCTTGAAACCCTCTGGCAAAAAGGACTTAGCGGCCAAACACTTCTTGAGGAACACACCACCCTTGTGGACAGCTCCCTCAACAAGTCATTCAGAAACTGCAAAACAGACACCTCCGACATCGCCCTTGTCGCCCTTGGCGGGTACGGACGCAAAGAACTCTTTCCCTTTTCCGACATTGACATCATGATCCTCTACCGCGAAGGCGCAGAGGAACGTTTAAATGCTATTGCTGAGGCGGTATTTTATCCATTATGGGACGCCGGACTTGAAGTAGGACACGGGGTAAGAACCCCGGCCATCTGCATCGATGATGCACACAGAGATTTCTTTTTCCAGGTTGCCCTGCTTGACGCAAGACTCCTCACAGGCAACACTGAACTCTTCGCCGAACTCTTAAATGAGTACACCAAGACCTTCATAGACGGCCAACGGAAACCCTTCTTTGAGAACATGGTGAGCCATTGCAAACTACGCCATGCACGGTTCGGCAACCACAGCTATCTCCTTGAGCCCCACATCAAAGAGAGCCGTGGCGGTTTCCGTGACATCCAGGCCATGCTTTGGTCGGCCCAGGTTGTTTTTGGCATCAAGAACCTTGAGGACATGGAATCGTCAGGGTTTCTCTCCCCCCAGGAACGGCTCAAGCTCGAAGAGGCAACACATAACCTCATTCGTATCCGCAACCGGCTGCATTATATCAGTGGCCGAAAAAACGACCAACTCTTCTTCGAACACCAGGAGGATATGGCGGAGGCCTTTGCCTACAAGAACACCAAAGCCATCCTTGGAGTTGAGCTCTTCATGCATGACGTTCACCACCACCTGCAGGTGGTGGCGATCGCCACAGACCTCTTCTTTGAACACGTGCAGGATGTAGTCGGGTTAAAGCTCTATACGGCAACGGACACCATACTTGAAGAGGGCATTGAACTTCGCCAAGGAAGAATCCAGATCACAAGGCCAGAGCTTCTCCAAAAAAGATTTCACCTCCTCATGCGGGTCTTTTCCCAATCTGCCAAGACAGGCCACCCCATACACCATCGCACCAAACAGCTCATCAGCCAGCATCTGGAGCTCATTGAAAAGAGTGGAGCCAAATCAAAGAGGGTATCCCAGGCCTTCCAGGAAACCCTCCAGGCAAAAAATAGCCTCGCCGTCCTCACTGATATGTTGGAGACCGGTATCCTCTCCGCCTTCATTCCGGAATTCGAACACCTTGAGTCCCTCGCCCAACACGACGTATACCACGTGTACACCGTGGACAGGCATCTCCTGCAAACCGTAGATGAACTCAACACCCTCCGCGAAGAAGAAGGGGAAATATTTGCACGACTGCAACAACCCGTAATTCTCTTTCTGGCAGGACTTCTCCACGATATTGGCAAAGGGACCCACCAGGACCACTCCGACTATGGTGCAAAACTCATCCTCACCATTGGCGAGCGCATAGGACTTAGCCCTGAGGCAATAGACACCCTCGTCTTTCTTGTGAAAAACCATCTCTACCTGCCCGCCATTGCCCTGCGAAGAGATATTGAAGATGAAGAACTCATCATGGAGTGCGCCCAGACCATCAAAACCCCTGATCGGCTGGCCATGCTCTTCCTCCTTACCACCGCAGACGCACGGGCCACAGGTCCCACCGTCTGGACCGAGTGGAAATCGGCCTTACTCCAAGAGCTTTTCCTGAGAATAAACCACGCCTTAGAGCATAAAGAAACAGAAACACCAGACCAGGAAGACGCAGTTGAGTGGATGCGCCAGCAACTTATCGCCCAATTGAACCAGAACCAAGAGACCAGTTTCGACATAGGTGCTTTACCAGACGACTACCTTATCAGCTTCACCACCGATGAAGTAATGAGCCACATCAACCTGCACACCACCACATTACAAAAAACAGCATCCGCCGTAGTCGCCACAGACCACGGGATCCACTGGCAGCTCCTCATCATGGCCCAAGACCAGCGCGGTATCCTCAACCGCATCTGCGGCATCCTCGCCCTCCACAATATCCAGGTACTCAGTGCCAAGATATTCACCTGGGAAAACGGCACGGTGGTGGACAGCCTGAATGTCACCTCCAGCGTGGATAAAAAATTCAGCGACCATGACTGGGAAGCCCTGCACCAAGACCTTAATCGTGCTATTCACCAGCGTATCGGCATTAATTACAGGCTGAGCCAAAAGCCACCACCACTTAGCAGAAAAGCAGCGCCAACATCAGACAAACGCAGCAAGCCAAAAGTCATCATTACCCCTGATGGTTCCGCCCACCACACCATTATCGAAGTTTTTGCCGAAGATAAAACCGCCCTGCTGTATAATGTCACACGCACCTTAACCGACCTTGGCCTCTCCACCCACAAGGCGCAAATCACCACCCAGGGTGACCAGGTGGTTGACGTGTTTTATGTGCAGGACAACGGGGGGCATAAAATTCACGATAAAGAGTATCTGCAGGAGATCAAACTCGCCCTCACCCACGCTACAAAAGGGTTGCCATAACAGAAATGAAAGACACTGGAGATGTTAAACAAGTTCATCACGCCTAAAAAAAAAATATGCCAATTTTGTTAAACAATGGTAAGAAGTATGGAAATTAATCATTACACAAGAAGCACTGAGATAAAGATATAATCCGGCACTTAACGCCACTCACAAACCTTTTTGAAGGAGAAGGAACATGACTAGAGACGATATTCTCAAAATTGTTAAAGAGCAGAAGATCAACTTCTTCCGCATGCAATTTGTTGACATCAACGGCTTTCAAAAAAACATAGCCATCCCCCGCAGCCAGCTGGAAAAAGCCCTTGACGGCGGCATGATGTTTGACGGTTCTTCCATTGACGGGTTTGCCCGCATCAACGAATCAGACATGTTCCTCAAGCCTGACTTTAACACCTTTGTTGTTCTGCCCTGGCGCAACAAGGATGGTATTGCCGCTGCCCGTATTATCTGTGATGTTCATCTGCCTGACGGCACCCCATACGTTGGCTGTCCACGCATCGCCTTGAAAAAGAGCCTCAAAGCTGCTGCTGAGATGGGCTACACCATGAACATCGGCACAGAGGCGGAGTTCTTCCTCTTTGAAAAAGATGAGGATGGCAGTTCCACTACCATTTCCAATGATAACGCCGGCTATTTCGCCCTTGACCCTGAAGATCGCGGTTCTGACTGTCGTCGCGAAATCATTGAAACCCTGGAAGAGATGGGCTTTGAGATTGAAGCCTCCCACCATGAAGTGGCTGCAGGACAGCATGAAGTCAACTTCAAGTTCTCCGATGCCCTCACCGCCTGTGACAACACCGTGACCTTCAAGTGGGTTGTTAAGGCCATTGCCCTGAAATATGGCTACCATGCGACCTTCATGCCTAAGCCCATCTTCGGCATCAACGGTTCCGGTATGCACACCAACCAGTCCCTGTTCAACCAGGACGGCACCAACGCCTTCGAAGACACCTCTGACGCGGGCGGCCTCAGCAAGATTGCCTACCAATA
>JAQIBE010000328.1 GCA_027859235.1 Desulfobulbaceae bacterium | reverse complement strand
GGCCTTTGAGTAAAACTTTTGCACATACTCTTTTACC
The DNA here is from genome assembly GCA_027859235.1 of Desulfobulbaceae bacterium. Lineage (GTDB taxonomy): Bacteria > Desulfobacterota > Desulfobulbia > Desulfobulbales > SURF-16 > JAJRUT01. The sequence continues at coordinate 2,537 of JAQIBE010000328.1, read as the reverse complement.
ATCCGCCGGGCCGAGAAATGGGAACCGGTCTGCTTGATGGCGCTCTTCATCACTTTCACCCAGCCGTGGGGTGTGCCATCTTCAGAGGTAGCGTAGTAGAGCGGAATAATCTGCTCTTCAAGAATCCGATACATGGCCTCGGCATCCGCCGGGGACCTGTCTCCCTGGGTGGTCTCATTGCCAAAACCCCAGCCATTCTCTCCATTGAAACCTTCAAGCCACCAGCCATCGAGAATACTGAGGTTTGGTACGCCGTTGAGCGAGGCCTTCATGCCGCTGGTTCCGCTGGCCTCCATGGGCGGGATCGGATTGTTGAGCCAGACATCCACCCCATGGACAAGGTATTGAGCGAACTGCTCGCCATAATCCTCCACAAAGGCAACCCTGCCGCAGAACGCCGGATCCTTGGCGATATTGACTATTTTCTGCAGTATCATCTTGCCGGGATGATCGTCGGGGTGGGCCTTGCCGGCAAAAATTATCTGCAGGGGTTGCCAGCGATTATTGAGCATCTTTTTCAGCCGGTCACTATCCAGAAAAATGAGATCCGCCCGTTTATACGTGGCAAAGCGCCGCGCAAAACCGAGGGTCAGGACGGTAGGATCCAGCATGGCGCCGCCGGCTATGACCATTGAGGGATTCATCTGATCAATGGCCCAGCGCTGCCGGGCCCTTTCCCTGATCACGTTAAGCAGTTTCATTTTCATCCAAACATAGGTTTTCCATAATTCCTCATCCGGGACAGTATCTATCTTTTCCCAGATTGAGGGGTCGTCATGCCTATCCAGCCAGCCATAGGGCAGATACTTGTTCAACAACAGCTCCATTTTGGGCTCAATCCAGGTAGGGACATGGACGCCGTTGGTAATTGCCTTGATGGGCGTGTCCGCCATCGCCTTGTCGCTCCAGAGATTTTGCCACATGTGATTGGCAACCTCCCCGTGTTTCTGGCTGACCCCATTCTTGTAGCCGGAGAGCCTGAGGGCAAAAGCGGTCATGTTAAAGCCCTGCGGTTCGTCGGGGTGGGTGCCGAGCTGCAGAAAGGTTTCCCGTTCAAACCCCAGAGAGTCCAGGAAGTGGCTTAAATATTTTTCAATAAGCGGAAAAGGAAAGATGTCATGGCCGGCCGGCACCGGGGTGTGGGTGGTGAAAACCGTTGTTTCCCGCACCTTCTGGAGGGCCTCATCCAGAGACAAACCTTGAAGGATCCGATCCCGGGTCCTCTCCAGCAATGAAAGGGCTGCATGGCCCTCATTGAGATGGATCACAGAATGTTCTATGCCCAGCGCCTGCAAGACCTCGGCGCCGCCGATGCCAAGGACGATGCTCTGGCGCAATCGCTGTTCCAGATCACCGCTATACAGCCGGGCACAGATTTCCCGGTTCCAGGGATCATTTTCGTCTATATCCGTATCAAGCAGGTAGAGGGGAACGCGGCCAACGCTAACCTTCCAGACCGCAACATAGATCGGAGGCTCGATTATCGGCACCTGGACCACCAGGGGAAGTCCGGCGTCATCCACCACTCGCGAGATGGGAGCAGCCTCCCTGTCCAGGGTAAACTTAATGTTTTCCTGCCAGCCGTCCGCACTGACCCTCTGACTGACATAGCCCTCAGGATACATGAAGCCAACGGCAACCAGAGGGATATTAAGATCACTGCATTCCTTGAGATAGTCTCCAGCTAGAAAACCCAAGCCGCCGGCATAAAAAGGCAAGGAATGATGCAGCCCATACTCGGCCGAAAAATAGGCAATGACCGGGGCATCGCGGGGGCAGTCGTTGCGCAGCAGGGAGCAGGACTTGACTTTCATGTATTGCCGGAACTGCGCGAGAACGGTGTCATAGTGGGCGAGAAACTCATCATCAAGGCTTGCTGCCACAAGCAGTTCCGCGGGCATTTCCTTCAGCATCTTATCCGGGTTGTGAATGCTCTCCTTCCATCGCCGTCGACTCAACATCTTAAAGAGCATCCTGGCTGCCGGGTGCCAGCTCCACCAGAGATTTTCAGCAAGTTCGCCAAGACCGGCGATCCGGACGGGTAATGCGGGAAAAAGATTGTTGGCCACCTTCATAAAGACTCCAAATTCGTTGAATTGAAAATCAGGCGCTGTTTTTCTTTCGGTTCATGGCAGTCGTCAATAAAGGATACCAAATTCGCTTTTACCCTGTCGAAAAAAAAATATACAGGTAAGGTATGCTTAAGTTTGCTTTTCTCCTTCATTCGGCCTCAGACGAGATTCGGGAAATCGCAGGATATCCAGTTTTTGCGGCCAGCAGGTTGCGGAGCATCATAAAACCCGGATGGTTCTGGCATCTGCTTCTTCCGGTGACGGCAATGCCCCTGCCGGGCTTGAAGAGCTACGGGTTTTCATGACCGTCTGATTCCCTTGACTTTCAGCATTCCTCTATTGCATCATTAAAGGGATACACCACGCAGAAATCGTCTTTCAAGCCTCAACACAGGACTGAAGGAGAGCCAACAACAAAGGGGAAGGTATGATTTTCAAGATGTTTCATAGCGAACAACTCCACGA
>JAQIBE010000320.1 GCA_027859235.1 Desulfobulbaceae bacterium | reverse complement strand
TCTGCCCAGGAAAGAGTCGCCAGATCTGGTTGCCAGTCACGATTATTGCTTGGCGGCATGAGCAGCCACCAGGTGAGTACCAGTACAAACGCTGCCAAAAAGCCCAGTCGTGTCCGTTTAGTGCTGTACTTGCCAGCCAGAACCAACAGAGTGGCAACTGCAAAAAGGGTGGCAACCCATGGCCGTATAAGAACAGGCTGGTTTGAATAGAAAATGGCAACCGTAGCCCATCCCCCCATCGCCAGCAGGCAAAATCGCATAAAAGCTTTTCCTAAACCATTAACCAAACGTTTCATAACCTTTCTCGTATATGCGCTTACTCAAGGAACTGCCGCTTTGTTTTTGTCTAACGGCTGAGCTAACCTGCCCGAATAGAATTAGCAGAGGCCACACCGCGCCACTTCTGGTCAAGTTTATTTGCTGGTTCGGTGATTTTTGCTGTTTGGTATACTGGTGGCTTTTTATCTTTGCCTTAGAAGGCCCATTATAGGGTCAAGATGGGACTTCTAAGGCCTGAAAACGTTCATGTCTGCGGCCTTTATAACGAAAGATCAGTTGGTTAGCTTGGTCCGTCCCCGTTTTCACAATTGCAAATAGATGAATCCAAGTGCAGACAAAATACTTTTTCTCCTGGTATTTATCAACTTATATGAAAGGCGCGACGCCATTTCAGCCCGTTTAATTTTTCAGCGGAACTGTTGGTGGGTTCCTGCGGATTGGAGTATAAGGGGTGCTTTTCAGCAGGATATTTGCAGCGGGCAGGAGTCCAGCATCGCGCGTGGCAGATGTCCAATGCACGCAGAGAACCAGAGCAAGGGATCACGCTCTCCCCTTGAATCTAAAACCCAGACCCGGTCGAGACCCTCCTATGGCCCATTCCCATCGTATTGTTCAGCCCAGCCGAGTGGCGGGCACCGTGTTGTCAACGTCAGGGGAACAGCTCTCCCCCCCGGGTGGCTGGGATTTTCTCCCGGCGGGCGATGCAGCCGTAACCCGGAGCGTCAAGTCCAAGGGCGCCACCTGGGTTGTGCAGGTGAAAATGGGACGACGCGTTATCTCCAAGGGCATCTGGGCGGACAAAACCCATATCCTCGCCTCACAGCAGGAGGTTGCGGCCAGGCGAGCAAGTCCTGAATACGCCAGAAAACGCAAAACGGATCTGGCAAGACGGGAGGTCAAGCATCTGGCCTATGTGGATACATTTCACGATGAGGTGGTTGGTTTTCTGGGGTTTCATCCCCGATATCAGCAGGAGGCGCATATTCTGGCGCAGAGGGTTACAGATCACGCCACCCCTGTGGGCAGCGGCACTGTAGCGAGAACGGAACGTATTCCGGTGGCGCAGCGGGCCGAGGCGGCGGTTATCGCCTGGATGCGGCATCAGACCACCGCCTATGATTCCATGACGATCCCCCGGGTGAAGGGGAGACGGCGGGAAGTGCGCAGGCACCTCGCCGCAAAATCCATCGAGGTGCTCCGCGCCTATCGGCAGGGGGATGAGGTGAGCCAGAGTTGTCCCCTGCAAAAGGTGTTGAACTGAAAGGATCGGCTTCTGCAGCGTTGTAACTTTGGTTGAGAAAACATCTCCCCGTGCGGTTCTTTATAACACAGCCATAGTCATGAACCTGACTCGGACGACAATTGTTCAGCTTGGTCCGACCCCATTTTCAGGATTAGCTCGCTGCTTTCTCTTCTTCTGCGCAGTTATTCCTGGAAACACGTTCAGAGGGATTCTGCTGGTAGTATTCCTGCAAAACACGATAAAGGTCTGGTGCATGCTTAATCATTAAGCGCGGCTGCTCAAAGAATTGCTCAGTGGCGACTGCAAAGAATTCTGCTTCGTTAGTTGCTCCATAGGAATCGAGAAACGATTTCTTACCCTTTGCAGTGCTGTGTTTAAGACTTAAATATTCACGCGAACATGTTAGGACCCAATCACGGTATTCAGCCCGGTCTCTCAGTGGGGGGGTCCCGTTAGCCGTACCACCCAGCATGTCTAGTTTATGAGCGAATTCGTGGTAAATAACATTGTGACCTGACTCGGGATGGCGGCCTCCGCGCAGGGCAGCATCCCATATAATAATTACCGGCCCGCGCCGGAACGCCTGCCCGATAATTGGCTGTGCAAGGTCCACCGGTGCGACTGTATTTTCAAAGAAACCCGGCTTGCGTGGCGGCGGAACAACGGTGGAGGGATAAACGATGATGGATGCGACATTTTTGTAGTAGTTGTGGGGCAACCCCAGAAGAAGCAGA
>JAQIBE010000252.1 GCA_027859235.1 Desulfobulbaceae bacterium | reverse complement strand
ATGCGGTCGAAAACAGCCAAGACGGAACCGTTACCGTCAGCGTGCGCGACACTGGCTGCGGTATGACGCCGGAGGTGCTGGCCAAGCTGTTCCAGCCGCTCTTCACCACCAAGGCGGGCGGCATCGGGTTGGGGCTGGTGGTGGTAAAGAACCTGACCGAGGCCAACGGCGGGACGGTCACGGTGGAGAGTGCGGTCGGTCAGGGCACGACATTTACCGTGGTGCTGCCCACCAGCAAGTCTTCCCTTGAGGTGAGCTGAATGCGTTTCTCAACCAAAATCGGACTGAGCGGGACAATGGCGGCGGTGATCATCGGGCCGTTGCTCGGGGCAGCCGTATTCTTCAATGCCCGTTCCCTGTTGCTGGAACGCATCGTCTACGAGCAAGTCCAGATTGCCTCAGGGGTGATGGCGGAAATCGATAATGCCCTGTTCAAGGCCGCCGGGCAAATGAACGTGATGGCCGCCGATAATTTCCTGCGAGACTATCTCGATTCACCCGCGGAGCACAAAGGGCAGGCCGACACGGTTGCCGACGAGTTGGAAGAACGGGCCGAACTGACCGGTCCCTGGTGCAATGCGATAATCGTTCTCGACCCGTCAGGCCGGAAGGTATTCATCGCGTCCAAGGAACAGGATAACAGCAGCGCCTTGGCCGCCAGCCCCATGACCCGCATCGCCTTCGAGAGCGCCCTGAAAGGCAAGACCTACCGTTCCGACCGGATCATATGCCGCCGCACCGGCCAGCCGGTGGTAATCTTTGCCGTGCCGGTCTTCAGCCGTGTCAATACGGACAAGGTGGTGGGAGTGGTGGCGTCCCGATACGTCTGGGCACCCATCCAGAATATACTCGACAATGTCGATGCCACGGCAAAAGTCCATCTGCTAAACAGAAAAGGGGAAGTGATCGGGACACGCAGCAGCGATCACTTTGACATTAAACCGCTACCTCCTCCCAGCACGAACCCGGCGTGGAAGGATTTACCGGATGGCGGGGGCTATGCTGTCCTGGCCAGATCCAGCCACGGCGGGGGAGATTCGCTGACAGTGGGTTCCCCGCCAGGAAGTGCGGGGTGGACGCTGATGATGGAGAAGCCCTTTAAGGTGATGTTTGCGCCTATTACGCTGTTGGCGAGGAATACCGGAATGCTGGTGTTTGGCGTGCTGCTGGTGACGGGGGTGTTGCTCGCCACCATTGTTCGCCTCTTCATTCGACCGCTGGCAGAGCTGATCGAGGGGGTGCGGCAGGTGGATCAGGGTCGCTTCGACCAGAAGGTGACGGTGCGCAGCAAGGATGAATTCGGCGAACTGGCCGACAGCTTCAACGCCATGGTCGAAAAATTGCAGACGACCCAGGACGAGCTGGTCCGTAAGGAGAAAATGGCGATGCTGGGGCAGGTGGCGGGCAGCCTCGGGAACGAACTGCGCAACCCGCTGGGGGTGATGAGCAACGCCGTCTATTTTCTGCAGACCGTGCTCGAGGACGGCGACGACAGCGCCAAGGAGTACCTGGGAATCATCCTGGCCGAGATCACCCGCTCGGAGAATATCGTTGACGAACTGTTGGCCGCGGTGCTCACCCGTACCCCGGATGTCGCCACCCACGGAGTGGCGGAACTGGTCGGCCAGATTCTGCGCCAATGCATCGTGCCCGAGGGTGTGACCGTTACCCTGGACATTCCCGCAACAATTCCCCCCCTGCGGGTGGATGCGCTGCAAATGCAACAGGTGCTCAGAAACCTCATCAGCAACTCCGTGGAGGCCATGGTGGAGGGCGGAACGCTGGCAATCAATGCGGTTGAAAACCGGCAGAAGGGCACGGTTCGCCTCAGCGTGCACGACAGCGGCAGCGGCATGACCCCGGAGGTCATGGCCCGGCTGTTTCAGCCGCTCTTCACCACCAAGTCGCGCGGCATCGGGCTGGGGCTGGTGGTGGCAAAGAACCTGACCGAGGCCAACGGCGGTCATATCGAGGTGCAAAGTGAGGTCGGGCTGGGCACGACCTTCTCCATCATTCTGCCCGGTGATTACCAGGAGGAAAACCACCATGGATGAAAATTATGTATCCGGTTTAAAGGGGGCGCTGAAACGGCTGATTCAGGCTCTCCTCAAGTTAAGCATGCTGCGGGTCACCGTGTTGTTTGTGGCTCTGGCGATTGTCATTTCAGTAATGCTCGTCCTGGCCATCGATTTTCTCTGGGATGGCCGCTTCAGCGCCGAACTGGAATTTGCCGGTGTCGTTGTCTCCCTTCTAGTCGGCCTGTTGATCGTCGGTCTTTTGGTGACCATGCTCAGTGAACTGCGGCAGGCAGTGCAACAGGAAGACGCCCTGCGGACGATGAACCGGCAACTTGAAGCAGCGCAGGAGGAGCTGGTGCGCAAGGAGAAGCTGGCGCTGCTCGGCCAGGTGGCGGACACGGTGGGCCATGAACTGCGCAACCCGCTGGGGGTGATGAGCAATGCCGTCTACTTCTTGCAGACCGTCTTAACTGATGCGGACGAAACCACCAGGGAATATCTCTCCATCATCAAGGAGGAGATCGCGGACGCGGAACGCATCGTTTCCGACCTGCTGGACGCCGTGCGCACCAAGCCGCCACAGCCGGAAACAGTGGAGGTTGCACCGTTGATAGCGCAGACCTTGGGTAAGTGCGAGGTGCCTGCCGCCGTCACTGTCCGGATGGACATTCCGGAAGGGCTAGCCGCCATCCAGGTTGATCCAGGGCAAATGCAGCAGGTGCTCTGGAACCTGATCACCAATGGTGTAGAGGCAATGCCGGATGGAGGGGTGCTGGAAATAGACGCAGTCGAAGACCCGGCGGCGAAAACCGTAATGATCAGCATCAAGGATAGCGGCAGCGGCATTGCCCCGGAAAACCTGGCCAAACTGTTTCAGCCGATGTTCACCACCAAGGCCCGCCGGGTCGGACTGGGACTGG
>JAQIBE010000225.1 GCA_027859235.1 Desulfobulbaceae bacterium | reverse complement strand
TTCACAAACAGGGTGAGGAAGACCGGCCTGCCGCTTTTGCCCGCCTTGATGACCTCGCCGAAATCGATCTTGACCATGATGGGGTACATCATGAAGAACAGGCAGACGGCGATGGGAATGGACACCACCGGCGCCCCGTTCACCTCGATGGCCATGGAGTCAAGACGCTTCGCCAGATCAGGAACAACCTTGCCCAGCAGGATGCCGCCGGCAATGCATAACCCGACCCAGACGGTCAGATAACGCTCAAAGATACTGGTCATATGGAGCTCGTCGTTGGCAGAATGTGGTTTAGTGCTCATGAAAATACCCCTTATTTCTGGTGAATTTATATGAATGGCTTGGAGATGAAGTACAGGCCGAGCCCGCCGATGACGACCCCGGCGCCCTGTTTCAGCCGGGCGGCGCCGGTGCTGAAGGCGGAATTGGCCAGGAGTTTTTTCACTGTGGCGGTGGAGCTGCCGGCAATGGCAATGGGAATACAGTGGCCAATGCCGAAGAGGGTGATGAGGACGAGGCCGGAGGTTATCGTTTCCTGCACAGTGATCATGGCCAGGATGGGCGCGATGAAGCCAAAGGTGCAGGAGCCGGATAAGACGCCATAGGCAAGGCCTAGGATAAAGGCACCAAAGGCCCCCTTGACCTTCAGCCTGCGGAGCATCCCGGAGGGCAGGCCGCATCGGCCGAGCCCCAGCATGTCAATGGCTACCCAGATGAGGATACCACCGATGAGTATCGTCCAGTAGGGTCCGACATCGCCAAGCATTCGTCCGAGTAAGGCGCAGATCAAGCCAACAAGGGCAATGGTAATAAAAAGACCGAGGCTGAAGAGAACGGCGAATTTTGCCGCCTGTCGTCCCTCGATGATTTCATCCTGCCCTCCGACATAGGCGACAACCAGCGGAATGGAAGCCATATGGCAGGGGCTGAGCAGAACCGAAATCATCCCCCAGAGCAGGGCGCCGAGGGGGGCAACGAGACTGCCGCTGGTGAGCCAGGTGTTCACCTGAATAAAGAGGTGATCCACTATTATTTAGCCTCGGTTGGGGCAGGAACAGCCATTATGGTGAGTTGCTTGATGATAGCCTCTTCATTCATGAACCCCTGGTGGCGATAGACTTCCTGTCCCTTGGCATCATAAAAAACCTGGGTGGGAATAGTCGAGATCTTGAACCGTTTGGCCTGCTCCTTGTGCTCCCAGACATCAATGAAGACAATGGCGGCCCGGCCGGCATACTCCGTACGGAGTTTATCGAGGATAGGCTCCATCATTTTACACGGAATGCAGGAGTGAGAACCCAGATCCACCATAGTTACCATGCCGGGAACCGGGACTTTTGCTGCGGTATCCTCTGCCATAGCAGGAACAGTGACAAACAAAAGACATAATATTGCAAAAATGAGTGCTGTTTTTTTCATACTGATCCTTCCTCTAATTGAGTTATTCAGGCCAACATTTGCTAGTTTGATAGGTACTGATGCCACATGACCCATTCTGTTCGATCTGGAGAGTGGCGTGGTGGATCTTAAAATCATGGTGCAACCGCTTGGTTGTTTCATGCAAAAAATCATCATTACTCCCCTCCGGCATGACCAGGTGCGCGATGAGCATATTTTCCGTGGTACTCCCGGCCCAAATATGAAGATCATGAACCGAGGACACCCCTGGCAAACTGTTAAGAAAGGCGAGAACCTCTTCTGCATCAATATGAGCTGGAACTCCGGCCATGGTGAGGTGGAAGGACTCTCGCAACAGGCCCCAGCCGGCGATGAGAACGATGATGGCAATGGCGATGGAGACCAAGGGGTCGAGCCATTGCCAGCCCGTGGCGGCAATGGCAAATCCAGCCGCTACCACTCCGGCCGAAACCACGGCATCGGCCGCCATATGCAGAAAGGCGCCCTTGATGTTGAGATCGTGCTTGCGACCGGAGATAAAGAGCAGGGCCGTGGCCGTATTGATCACGACACCAATGGCCGCCACCACGATGATGGTCATGCCGCTTGTCAAGGCGGGCATTCTGAACCGCCCTATCGCCTCCCAGATGATAATGCCCATGGCCGCGTAAAGAAGCATGGCGCTGAACAAGGAGGCCACGATGGTACCCTTTTTAAACCCGAAGGTATGCCTGGCCGTGGCGCCACGAGTGGCGAAGGCCATGGCGCCCCAGGCCAGAAGCAGGGTCATGACATCACTGAAATTATGGCCGGCATCGGCCACCAGGGCCAATGAATTGCCGACAATGCCGTAGGCTACCTCAATGACGACAAAGGCCAGATTGAGGATTATGGCGATGGCAAAGGGTCGGTTAAAATCCCTTGGAGCATGAGAATGATTATGCGCCATTAGTGCCCTCCACCCAGTACGCAAACATGGGAATGTAGATCAGAGTCAGGATGGTGCCGACCAGCAGGCCGCCGATGGCCACATCAGCCAGCGGCGACAACCGTTCCAACCCCACGGCCCATTCAAAGGCAATGGGAATCATGCCGGCGATAGTGCCAAAAGCGGTCATCAGGACGGGCCGGAAACGAATCCGCACCGACTCTACTGCTGAATCAAAGGGAGAACTACAGATGAGAAGAGGAATGTATCGGGGTTGCATAGAACCATCCTTACAGGTGTACGTTTAAGTTAAGACGACGCCGGATTGACCCAGAACCTTGTCCACCACCTGGCGGACCTCAGCGAGGCATCATCTGGACTTGG
>JAQIBE010000067.1 GCA_027859235.1 Desulfobulbaceae bacterium | reverse complement strand
AGCGGGAATATTCCCGGGAGTATCAAGACGTCCAGATGGGCAACGGCCTCCATCATCTGTTCCACCTCAGCGGCATCAAATAGGGGTTGGGTCATGACGAATTTGAGGCCGAGTTCCACCTTGCGCTCCAGCCGCCGGATCTGCACCTCTGGCCGGGATGGCCGGAAGGAGAAGGCGCCGCCGATTGAAAAATTGGTGGATTCTTTCATGGATTTGCCTGCCATGTTCTTGCCGTTATTGAACAGGTCAATCATGCGCAGGAGTCCAAAGGACTTCACATCAAAAACCCCGCTGGTGCCAGGTTGATCCGATGAGGTGGCCGGGTCGCCGGTGATGCCGAGGATACCGCCAATACCGAGGAGATGCGCCCCCATGACCTGGGACTGCAGCCCGAGGATGTTGCGGTCCCGGCAGGTGAGATGGATAATAGTTTGAATGTCGAGCTTCTCGTGGATGAGATGGGCCAGGGACAGGTTGTCTGCCCGTAAAATGGCAAGGGGGTTTTCGCCGAGGGAAATAGCGTCTGCCCCGCTCTCCTTAAGGGCCTTGGCCCCCTCTATAACCCCTGTTACATCCAGATGGGTTGGCGGGTCAAGTTCCACCACAATGGGCATGCGGTCCGGAGAGAGTGATTCCAGAAACTGCCCCTTTTTCGAGGTTGAAACAAGCTTCTGCTCATCCCTGTAGTCTCCCTGGACAGCGGCAGAGCGTTGCAGCGGTCTGCGTTTGATATTCAGGTGCTGCTGGAATTCATTGATATGGGCCGGCGTGGTGCCGCAACAGCCGCCGACCAAGCGTGCGCCAAGCTTGATCATGGCGGCCAAGGCCTTGGCCATATAGGCAGGCTCAGCCGGATACACCATGCGGTGGCCGACAATTTCAGGGAAGCCGGCGTTGGGAAAGGCGGAAAGCGGTGCTTGATCCCTGAGGGGTGAGAGGTGTTCCATGGCCGTGAGGAGTGACGAAACGCCCCTGCCGCAATTGCCGCCAATCACATTGGCACCCGCCTTCAGGGCCGCTTTCCCGCAGGTCAGGGCGTCGATGCCGGAGCTGGTCTTGCCGCTTGCGGGATAGGCCATTTGGGCAATGATAGGTAGATCTGTAAGTTGTCTTGCCGTACTAATCGCTGTGATGAGTTCATCCAGATGGGTGAATGTTTCAAAGAGGAGCACATCAACTTCACTTTCAAGAAGAATGGTAATCTGTTCTCTGAATATATCGGTAAGGGGTTCATCAAGATGGTCTTCGTCGGTGAGCGGCAGCTCTCTCCCTGTGGGGCCGATGGACCCCGCAACATACACATCACGGCCTGCAGCTCTCCGGGCCAGTTGTACACCCGTCTGATTGATTTCTTTGATTTTTGCTTCAAGACCCGCCGCCTCAAGCTTTGCCCGGTTGGCCCCAAAGGTATTGGTTTCAATGAGCTGGCTGCCGGCGCGAATATATTCCTCATGGATGGAGTAGATCAGGTCGGGTTCACTGATGTTTAAGCGTTCAATGTCTTTGCCCAGTTCAATGCCCTTTGCATAGAGATAGGTGCCGATGGCACCGTCGCCGAGCAGAATCTTGTTGTCCAAATAATCAATAAAATCTGGTTTCATAGGTCTGTGAGTAAGGGTGAAGGTTAGATTGCTAGAGAGCAGGAGTGCAACTATACCATAACTGCAGCGATGATGATCCCCTTAATCATGCTGGGGAGTGGTGAAACGCAGCCTGTGTCACAGGGGCTGGGCAGACTGTTATCCGGGTTATGCAACAAGATCTGACACATCCGCAGCATGGGGGATACCGCCCAGTCTGGAAAAATCGCTGCCGGTGGGGTATTGGTAGATCCGCAGGTTGAATTCAGGAATGATCGCCAGTAGATGATCAAAGATGTCGGCCTGGATTGCTTCATAATAGGCCCATCTGGTATCGGTGGTGAAGACGTAGATCTCAAGGGGTAACCCCTGAGGCGTTGGCTGCAGGTGGCGGACCATAAAGGTCATGTCAGGATGTATCTGCTCGTTTTGCTGCAGGTATGCCTTGATATAACCCCTGAAAACACCCAGGTTTGTCTGACGGCGGCTATTTAATCCCGTGGCGGTGCGGTCTTTGTTATGGGCGGTGATTTCAGTCTCTTTCTGGGCGAGATAGGGGGCGAGCAGATCGATTTGCTGGAGATGGCTCATTAACTCCTCCGAGCAAAAGGTAATGGAGTTCATGTCGATGAATAGCGAGCGCTTGATGCGGCGGCCGCCGGACTGAAACATGGCCTGCCAGTTCTGAAAGGGATGTTCCAGGAGTTTAAAGGCGGGGACATTGACTACGGTGTTGTCCCAGTTGCGGATGGTGATCATGTTGATGGAAATATCTTCAACAACGCCGTCGGCGTGCAGATCCTCCATGGTGATCCAGTCCCCTTTCTGCAGGGCCTTGGAGGATGAGAACTGAATATTGGCGGTGATGCCGAGGAGTGAGTTGCGAAAGACCAATACGAAAACAGCCGTAAGACCGCCGAGAATGCCCAGGATTCCCGTTACGGGTTTCCCGGTAATGATGGCAATGCAGGTGATGATGGCCAGGATGTAATAGATAATCCGTAACGCACCCAGGTAACTGCGGATGGAGATGCTACTGCTCTTTTTTCTGCTGTTGTCAATAATCTGGGCTGCCCCGAGTGCGGCATCAAGGATGCGCACACCAAGCACGAGGATGCCTATGAAAAAGATGCTATTGATCGCTTGTTGGATGGGTGGAGAGTCGAGGACGAGAAGATTCGCGATAAGGTAGCAGGTAATTAAGGGGACCAGTGATACGATCCTGCGAAAGAAGAATGCAGACTTAAAGGCGTCATCCCACTGGTTGTGAGTTCTGGCTGTAAGTTGTTCGAGCTTGTCGGCCAGGATGTTGCGGCTGAGCCGGGATGTAAGAATCCAGATCACGAGCAGGACTAGAAGGGCAAGACTGCTGTTAATGATCAAAATAAGGGTGGGATGCAACCCTTGTTCCTGGAGTAAAGTGGTGAGCGGTGTGAAATATGTCATGGGATTGTTGATCGATGGGTTGGTGATGTATTGGAATTAACTATTTTAAAAGAGCGCTGTAGTTGGTTATTGTCAGTGGTATTGCTGCCTTTCTTTAGTAAAGTGTAAATTCTCAACAATTACAAGGGGAACCATGTCGACACCAATCGTTCTTGACTGCACAGGGCTTGTCTGTCCACAGCCTGTTATCCAAACCAAGCAGGCCTTGGAGCAGGGGGACGGGACGGTTCTCCTGCAGGTATTGGTGGATAATGAGGCGGCCTGTGATAATGTCCGCCGTTTTGTTGAGGGGCAGGGCGGCGAGGTTGCAGTCGTACGGAAAGGACCAATCTGGGAGCTGACCATTCAGGGTGGAGTAGGACGACCGGGGTCAGCAGCAACGATTCATTGTGATGCTCCCTCAGCAGTGAAAAAGATTACAGTGCATATCTCCTCAGAATTTATGGGTCAGGGTGATGACGGTCTCGGCGCACGACTCATGCTCGCCTATTTTGACACCCTTGCTCAATTTGCTGAGAATATAACCGATCTGACCCTGGTGAATTCCGGGGTCAAACTCATCTGTGCAGGTTCACCCGTTTTGCAGGAGGCCCAGGAACTAGCTAAGCTCGGGGTGCGCATTACCGCCTGCGGCGTGTGTCTGAACCATTACGGGTTGGCTGATAAGGTGCAGGTGGGGATGGTGTCGAATATGTTTGCAATCCTGGCGGCCCAGAAAGATGCCGACCTTGTCCTGCGCCCCTGAGGGCTGGGTCTTCTAATAGCGAATATTGCATGATGAAGTGCGGAAGATTGCTTAATAGGAAAGTGGTTTCAGGCTCAAAAAAATATAAAAAAAGGCTGTCGAATTAATCGACAGCCTTTTTTTATTACTCTATCAAGCAGACGCTTAAGCAGTTGTAAAAAAATAACATGGCAACGAGATATCCATAGCTGCATAAGGGGCCATAAAGAAGTTGATACAATGGAGTCTGCGCTTACCTGGTCAACATTCTTAACGGCCCCTAAGTTGTCAGGTCATCGCGCGTTGTGGTGCGCGGGCCGCCGTGGCTTGTCGTTGACCAGTCACGGATAGGGGCGATGCGTTCCATGCCTTCTCCCTGACCGATAGCATGCATGCGGTCATGGATGTTCTGCCAGATACAGTTAACAGAGGAGTGGATCTCGCAGCGGCCGCCCACTGAACCGCCGCAGGGACCGTTCATCAAACTTTTGGCGCAGCGGACAACAGGACAAAGACCGCCTGTAAGGTGGAGGACACAATCACCGCAGCCGGCGCATTGCTCTGACCAGATGCCCTGTTCCTCTGAACCGCCCATGAAGGTGGTGTTGAGGGCTGGGTAGACCACATCGTTCTTGCGGAGATTGGCAATAAAGTTGACACCAACGCCGCAGGCCGTGGAGACAATGGCATCGTACTTACCCTTCCAGCTGTCAATACTGTCAATATATTCCTTATCGCATTGGCGAACTAGGGAACCTTCAATGACCTTGGCTTTTTTGCCCGCCTTCTTCATACCAATGCGGATGAGGGAGGCGAGAATTTCAACCTCCCGCTCGCCGCCGGCAGAGCAGACAGAAACACAGCCGCGGCAACCAAGGACAAGGATTTTCTTGGCGCCCTTGACCATATCAAGGATTTCGTTCACAGGTTTACGGTTTGCAACAATCATTTTGAATCTCCAAATGCTGGACCCATGGCAGTGATGCGGTCATTCATGGTTTGGGCGGCTGCAACAAATTCAGGGTGAAAACCGCGCTGGGTGTTGAACATCTCAGCACGGTCACTGCCCAGTTGTAATTCATCAAGGGATTTCTTCACCGCAATAATCCGTTTGGCTGCGCGGGCGCTGCCCTTGAGGTTATGGCAGGTCTCTTCCGGGCAGCCCACAACAAAGACGCCATCGGCACCCTTTTCAAAGGCCTTGAGGATGGTTACTTCCTGAAGTTTCCCAGTGCAGACCACACGGTTGATGGTTACATTTTTCGGCATGCCGTCGGCCTTAAGCTGTGCAGCCGCCTCTGCCAGCGCCTGCTGGGAGGTATAATGGCAACAGAATGCCTGGAT
>JAQIBE010000048.1 GCA_027859235.1 Desulfobulbaceae bacterium | reverse complement strand
CTGGACTGGGTTTTATTGAACACGCTGTAACGATAGTGGCCATAGGTCCAGGTTTCTGTCCCATTTTCAAGGCCGGTGCGCCAAGGCTGTCCTAACATATTTTCAATATCCGCCTTGGTTGTTTGGCCTATGACAATCTCCTTGACCGAACCCTCTGGGAAAACCTGGCCGACATTCGCACAGCCTGAAAGCATCAGAACCGTTATGGCCACAATCAAGAAAAAAGATTTTACCGATGTATCATTACGAGCTGTCATTATCCTCTCCTTTGCTGATAAGCATGGGCCAAAAGACCATGGGGGGTGGTGGTGGAGGGGATATCTTCTGAAATGAACCCCTCAACCTCTTTACTGCTTATAGAGCAGGCTAAAAAAGAAAGTCAAGGAGCAAAACCTGGTGCCACTCCTTAGGACTTCGTTCTTGTCGCTTCTGCTACCGCAGAGATCATGGTCTCTCAAACACTGTTCTGCCAAAGAGACCTGTGGCGATGCGTTGACAACAATCTACATCCGCAGCATTGTTTTACACTGTAAAAGATTTGCCCGGGTCACCATTAAGTAAAAAAGACAGGGGTGGAAGGGTGTGCCGACAAGACAGGGGAAACCTCCTTCCTCTGTGGCCCGCTTTTCTTTTTTTACCCTTTGCAGTATACTCTCGCAAACCATGAAGAGACTGCTTTTCCGTTACAAGATCCCGTAAAAATTGAGCTATTATTTATGCAAACTGTTTCCCCCTACTCCCACGCTGTTCTTATCTGTTTTTTCATATTTTTCTTTCTCGTCTTGCCCGGCCAGGGAATGGCGGATGAGGTGCACCTGAAAAACGGCGACCGGATCACTGGCCGGGTGCTCAAAAAAGAAAACGGTACCGTTTCCTTGGAAACTGCCTATGCCGGCACCCTTACTATCCAGTGGCAAGACGTCGCCCGGATCACCACCGAGAGCCCCATCGAGGTGTATCTGCACAACGAAACCTTGACCGTTACCAGCGTCATTGCTGCAGGACCAGTGGCAGAAGAGGGGGTGGAGGATGTGATTCAGGCCTCAGAAATCAAGTACATCAATCCCCCGCCCTATATTAGCGGTAAGGGCATCTTATGGAGCGGCAGGCTCAATGCAGGCTATGTGGCCAATGAGGGTAACTCTCCAAAAGAACGGCTTAATTTTGACGGCCAGTTGGGGGCCCGCACCAAGAATAAACGCTACACTCTGAGTGCCAGCTATCTCTTTGCCACAGAGGCTGGTGTTAAAACCGAAGAAAAAAGCCGGGGGACGGGCAAAATCGATCATTTTTTCACTACAAAATGGTACGGTACCGCCCATGTGTTGTTGGAAAAAAATCGTTTCCAGGATATCAATCTGCGCACCATTACCGGCGCCGGTCTTGGTTATCAGTTCTGGGAGTCAAAGAACCTCAATCTTTTTGTAGAATCAGGCCTCGACTATGTGGTGGAGGATTATATTGTCAGCCCTGATAAGGAGTATCCGGCCTTCCGCTGGGCCTTGAGTTTCGATAAGTTTCTGATTGCCGATCGTCTCCAGTCCTTCCATAACCACCAGCTCAACGTCAGCCTTGAAAATAGCAAAGACCTGTTGTTCAGCAGCCAGACGGGCCTGCGCATGCTCTTGACCTCAAACTTTAACACCACAGCAGAGATTGATTATGACTATGACAACCAGCCGGCAGATGATACAAAGAAGAGCGACACAACCTATAAGTTGAGCGTCGGCTATTCCTGGTAATAGGTGCAATCAGTCTGCCGCTTCTGTAACTGCTTAGGACCCAATCCCCGGAGAGGAAACGGAAATGCGACTGATTGAGGTGATTGCCGCCCCGGAAAACCTGGAAAAACTGCCGACCATTGTCAGGGATTTTGAGATTAAGAATTTCTGGCCAGCCGGCGGCAAACTGGACCTGGCTGTCTATCGTATCCTTGTTGAACAGGAAAAAAGTCAGGAGCTCCTTGATGCCCTGCAGGGCATTCTCGGACCGGAGGGCCACATTGTCCTGATCACGCCGGAGGCAGTCCTGCCCCGTTCAGAACCTTCCAGTGAGGAGAGAAAATCGTCTTTACAAACGACCAGGGAGGAGCTCTACGAAGAAGTGGAGAAAGGGGCCCGTCTCACCAGCAATTTTCTGCTCCTGGTTGCCCTGTCGACCTTTGTGGCTTCCATCGGCATGATCAAGGACAATATTGCCGTGGTCATTGGCGCCATGGTTATTGCCCCTTTGCTCGGCCCCAATATCGCCCTGGCCCTCTCCACCGCTCTGGGCGACACAAAGCTGCTATGGTCCGCCGTCAAGGCCAACGTTGTCGGCTTAGGGCTGGCCATCGCCATTGCCTTTGCTGAAGGCCTTCTGTGGCCAGCGTCCCTGCCGAGCCAGGAGTTGCTGGCCCGGACTGATGTCGGTCTGGACAGTATTGCCCTGGCCCTGGCCTCCGGCGCCGCAGCATCCCTGTCGCTGACCACGGGGCTCTCCAGCGTCCTGGTCGGGGTCATGGTGGCGGTGGCCCTGCTGCCTCCGGCGGCAACCCTGGGCATTATGCTCGGGTCCGGCCAGAACGAACTTGCCTTGGGCGCCGGTCTCCTGTTGGCCGTCAATGTCGTCTGCATCAATCTTTCGGCCAAGATTGTTTTTCTTTATAAGGGGATCAAGCCGCGAACTTGGCTCACCACTGAAAAGGCCCGGGAATCTTCCACGGTCTCTTTATTGATCTGGCTGGTGTCCCTGGCCATTCTCACCGGTATCATTGTTGTCACTCGTGGATAAAAGGGCTGATCGATGGACTTTTCCTTCCGGTTGGGTTGGGGTTGCTCCTCGGCCCCGCCCCAAAACCCAGGAGTTACCTCCCTGGTCATGGGTCTGACCGTGGTGGCCTTCGGCGCCATATCCTTTGCTGATATCATCTGTCCACGCTGGCCTGTCGGAGTTTAGATGCTGCCTCCTCCGGGCTGACGGTATGGATAAAAAGATCGGAGCCCAGTTCAAAGCCTGATGATGTCCTTTAAAAAAAAGGCGGCGGCGGTGGCGGAGGCAGGGGGAGTTTGCTTCTCTTGATGACCTCTAAGATTTCCCGGCCGTCCTGTTTGAGTTTGACAATGTCATCTTCGATAGAGTGATAGGCCTCGCCGTAGCCTAATGGCGGCAGGATACGCAGGGTGGCACCGTCAACTGGGTGCATGTGCTGGTAGAGGTCGTCATCCACCCGTTTGCCCTTGGCAATCTTCTTCTGCCAGCCGGGGGGGAGAGCTTTGCCCCGGGCCGCTTTTTTCTGTAAGCCGGGGGGGAGATCATGCTTATTGGATGCCTGGTCTCCGTATTGATCTTCGTGCTTATGTTGCTTGTTCTTGCCGTTGCCTTTGCCATAGGCAGGGACGGTGAGCATGAAAATAGCCAGTATGGTCAGAACATATTTCATGGTGATCTCCTCAGACTGCAGGTTAAGCGTCTCTTATGACTCGTCTTTGATTTCAAGGAGCTCGATATCAAAAATGATCACTGTGTTGGGGCCAATCTGCGCTCCGGCGCCCTTGTTTCCGTAGGCAAGTTCGCTCGGAATAAAGAGCTGCCATTTAGCGCCGACCTTCATCTTCTGCAGGGCCTCTGTCCATCCCTTGATCACACCTGAGACAGGAAAGGTGGCAGGGGTGCCGCGCTCATAGGAACTGTCAAAGACCTCCCCGTTAATGAGGGTGCCGTTATAATGGGTTGTGACGGTATCTGAACTCTT
>JAQIBE010000016.1 GCA_027859235.1 Desulfobulbaceae bacterium | reverse complement strand
CGTACCTCGCGTACCGGGCGAATAACAGCAAGGCGGTGTCTATTTTGCTAGCAGTCGCCGCGTTGCTGCTGATTTATTGTTTGAACGTCCAGGTAAGTGAACCTGTGAGACTCCGACATAGAACGTTCAGGTAAGCGTAGACTCTGATGTGGAAATCGCTTCGCTCGTCTATCTTGATAAAGTGAAATACCATATTCAGCGTTGAACGTTGGGCGTTGAATGTCGGAGTCTAGCGCTTACCTCGACGTTAAGTTATCCTTTACCCTGCTGAAAGCGTTTCTAAAAACCGGCCTGTGCAAAAGGCGGTTCATCTTCTCCTCTCACTATGATCTATGATCATGCCTGGTTCTTCTGGCTTATTTTCGCCCAATTGTCACGCAGGGTAACGGTACGGTTGAAAACAAGGTGATCCGGTGTGGATATCTTGGAGTCAACGCAGAAAAATCCGACCCGTTCAAATTGCACGCGGTCAGTTACAATTGTATCGGCCAGGGCTGGTTCTATCTTGCAGCCGCTGAGTATTTGCAATGAGTCAGGGTTGATATTCTCCTTGAAATTAATGTCCCTGTCTTGTTCAGGATTTTCTGTGTTGAACAGACGGTCGTACAATCTCACTTCACAATCACACCCATGTTGTACTGAAACCCACTGGATGGTGCCTTTGACCTTGCGGCCGTCAGGCGCTGAACCACCACGGCTTTCCGGGTCATAGGTGCAGCGGAGTTCCACCACTTCACCCGCAGCATTTTTGATGATTTCATTGCAGGTGACAAGATACGCGAAACGCAGACGTACTTCCCGCCCGGGTCCAAGTCTGAAAAATTTCTTTGGCGGATCTTCCATGAAATCATCACGGTCAACCCAGATTTCACGGCCAAAGGTTACATTCCTGGTGCCCATGGATTCATCCTTGGGATGATTCTTGCAGATAATTTCGTCCTCCCTGTCCTCCGGATAATTCGTGATCACGATCTTTAAAGGGTTCAACACCGCCATGCGCCGCGGGGCAATACCATTAAGGTCGTTACGGATACTATGCTCCAGGACACCCATGTCAATACGGCTCTCACGTCTGGCAAGACCAATGGTTTTGCAGAAATCACGGATGGAAGCCGGTGTATATCCACGCCGGCGCAACCCTGAAACGGTGAGCATGCGCGGGTCATCCCACCCTTCCACCATATTCTCATGTACAAGCTGCATGAGTTTGCGTTTACTCATGACGGTGTAAGTAAGATTGAGCCGGGCAAATTCAATTTGTTGGGGGTGATCCCTGGTTCCCAAGGTGTCAAGTACCCAGTCGTACAGGGGGCGGTGATCTGCAAATTCCAAGGTGCACAGGGAATGGGTGATGCGCTCAATGGCATCTGATAGACAGTGGGTGAAGTCGTACATGGGGTAGATACACCACGTGTCGCCTGTGCGGTGATGCGCCACTTTTTTTATGCGGTAAATGGCCGGGTCACGCATGTTCATATTGGCTGACCCCATGTCAATCTTGGCCCGCAGGACATGGCTTCCGTCCTCAAACTCACCGTTTTTCATGGCGGCAAAGAGTTGCAGATTCTCCTCCACAGTGCGGTTTCGATAGGGGCTATCCTTGCCTGGTTCAGTCAGGGTGCCACGGTATGTGCGTACATCCTCGGCATTTAAAGAACAGACATAGGCCTTTTCCCGTTTGATAAGCTGCACGGCATAATCGTACAGCTGGTCAAAATAATCCGAGGCGTAGAAGAGGTTTTTCCCCCAGTCAAAGCCCAGCCACTGCACATCTTTCATAATGGCATCGGCGTACTCTGTTTCTTCTTTGGCAGGATTGGTGTCATCAAAACGAAGATGGCAGACCCCTTGCTCATACTCACTTGCCACTCCAAAGTTGAGGCAGATGGATTTGGCGTGACCAATATGCAGATACCCATTCGGTTCCGGAGGGAAACGGGTCACTACACGGGAGTCATTCTTGCCATCTGCAACATCGGTGGCGATGATTGTCCGGATAAAATCAAGTTTCGGAGCTGCGTTTTCAGATTCAGACATGGGGGGCCTTGTTTGTTTCAAAGTAACAATGAGTATAAATTTGTGAACCATGAGGTAAGCGAGGTCCAGAGACTCCGATACACATGGCTGGACATTAATTATTATTTTTTATCCGTGGTTCAGTAATAATTGCTTAGTTTTTAAGCCTCAAACCATTTGCCGGCATCCTTCAGCCTGCGCACTACAGTTTCCTGTCCAAGGTGGGCAAACACATCAAACATGGATGGTCCCTTGATCTGGCCTAAGAGTATGGCGCGTGCGCCATTCATTGGGATGCCGAGTTTGATGTCTTTTTCTGCTGCAAATTCTTTGACAGCTTCTTTACAGGATTCCGCAGTAAAGGTTGTAAGCCTTTCGAGCCGTTCAGCAAGTTCCGGGAACCATTCTTTTAACTCGCCATGTTTGAGGACATTCTTCTGCAAGGCCTTCGGGTCCATGTCAAAATCATCAACAAACCAGCCGCGGCCTTCAGTGGTAAAATCTTTTAAAGTGTAGAAGCGTTCACGGGCCATGTCAAGGGTGGTGTGGAGCCACTCTTTTTGTTCTGAATCGAAACTGTCCCGCCATAATCCTGCCGCCTGCATCTGCGGCTTGAGCAGAGCTGCAAGTTCAGCAAGATCCATGGTGCGGAGGTAGTGGGCATTGGTATGGAGCAGCTTGGGGTCCGTAATAAATTTCGGATCGTCCTTCTTATAGTTGAATATCGAGTTTGATTTATTAATGCGCTCAAGGGTAAAGGCCTGGATGAGTTCTTCTTTACTGAAAATCTCCGTGTCGTCCCCTGGCGACCAGCCGAGGAGAACTAAAAAGTTGCACAGGGCCCATGGCAGAAAACCATTGTCACGATACCATTGCACCGCAACAATCTCGCCATGGCTACGCTTGGAGATTTTTTTCTTGTTGGTGTCCAGCGTAAGGGGCATGTGGGCAAAGACGGGAACGGGGGCGCCAAGGGCCTTATACACGAGAACCTGCCGATGGGTGTTGGTGAGATGATCCTGGCCACGGACAACATGGCTGATGCGGTCACGGATATCATCCACAACATTACATAGGAGGTAGAGAGGTTTGCCGTTTGAACGGACAATGACGAAATCTTCAATGTCACAGTAAGCCCGTTCCATATATCCTAAAACTTTGTCGTCGTAGGAAACAGAACCCTCTCTCTCTGGAACCTTGAAGCGAATCACAAAGGGGGTGCCGGCATCTTCCCGGGCTTGAATCTCTTCACCACTCAGGTGGCGACAGGTTTTATCGTAGCCGACCGTTGTCTTGGCCGCCATGGCCGCTTCCCGCTTGGCATCGAGATCTTCTTTCGTGCAGAAACATTTATAGGCGTGACCCGAATCAAGCAGGGTTTGGGCCGCTTTGTTATGGTCTGCTGCAAACTCCGTTTGGAAGTAAGGCCCTTCATCCCAGTCAATCCCCAGCCATTCCATGCCTTCAATAATACCCTTGATGGACTCTTCCGTGGAGCGTTCGGCATCTGTGTCTTCAATGCGGAGGATGAGCTTGCCCCCATGCTTTCTGGCATAGAGCCAGTTTAAAAGAGCGGTTCTGGCGCCACCAATATGTAAATATCCTGTGGGGCTGGGGGGAAAGCGGAGTCGAACGTCATCAGCCATGGCTGTTTCCTTATATGGGAGATGGTGATGTTTAAATGTAGATATCACCTTGAATGAACTAAAAATGAAACATTGTCATAAATTTTTTGGCAGGAAAATACAATGTTGAACTTTGCTTTTGACGGGAAATATCTCTTTAAGAAATAAAGGGTACCTTGAAAAACTAGATATTTTGGTCAAGAACAAGGAGCGGTGAAAATAAAAAGCACCCCAAGGGTATTTCCTTACGGGCACGCAGCATATTAGTCATATGCGAGAATTTTTCTTTTTACAGTGACGCAGTAATTGGGCAAGTAAGCGAGTTTACGAGACTCTGAAAGAGCAGTTTTTCAAGGTGCCCTAAAGTTCTTTCGTGCCCCAAAGAGGCCTGTAAGCCCTAAAACAGTATAGGCAATGATGTGACTGATTTTATCCAGCCCGGCCAGGCTGCTGGGTAATTGATCACCCGGGGTATGGGAAAGCAGAAAGATGGTTCCCATGATGGAGAGAACGGGGAGGAACGATATCATTTAACTTTTTTCATGATAAGGGTGATAATGAGCCACAGGGAAATAACAGCAACAAAACCAATAAGATCAGCGCGAAGATCAAAACTGTCAGTCCTGCGTCCGGGAGTGAATTGCTGATACCACTCTTCCCCAAGTCCATAACATAAACAGATGGAGCTTGTGGTTAAACTGATTCGATAGGGGAACTTCTTGCCAAGGGAAGAAAAACCAAAGAGGTAGCTTGCGGCAAGAAGTCCATAGACCATGGCGTGGGCGATTTTATCCACACCATGATGGAGGAAGTTTGGCAACGATGGACCAGGTACTGAGGCTACTGCGCCTATGGCTCCTGTTATGATAATAACC
>JAQIBE010000207.1 GCA_027859235.1 Desulfobulbaceae bacterium | reverse complement strand
AGATTGGCTCGACGGGCAGCATCCAGATTTGAAGTCGGTTCATCAAAAAACGCAATCCTGGCGCCGATAGTTTGTAACAACGCCAAGCGCAATGCAACCACGGCGCTCATTGTCTGCCCACCGGACAACTGGTCATCGGTTCGCTCTCTTAATTCCCCATCCTGCATGTCCCGCAAAACGATCTGGTATTTGTCGCCCCAGTAAAGTTCCTCATCGGTTTCGGCTATGTTGCGATAAATAGTATCCGCCCGCAAACTGATTTCTTCCCGGAAACGTTCTGAGAGCTGTGTCGAAACATTATTGAAGATCTTGCTCCGTAAAAAATTGACCAGTTCTTCTTTGCCTGCAAAAATTTTCTTTTCAGCCAACCGGGCTTTGATCTCTTCTTTGATCAGGTTCATTTTCTTGATCTCTTCTTCGCGGCGCAGTCGGTTCTTGCCGAGATCATTTATTTTTTGTTTTATTGTGGCAACATCTGCAAGCAGTTGCTCTTTTGCCAAGCGAACCTCTGCGTGGCGCTTCAAATCATAATCCTTCTCCAGTTCGGCAAGTTCTTTCTGTTTATCTGCTAGAGTTTGTTTGTACTTCCCTAACAGCTTCGTCCACTCTTGCAGATCTTTACGTCGATTGTTCAGATCCTGGGCGTCCTTCTGATTAGCAAAGAAAGCATCCCGTCCAGCCTGGTGTTCAGTCCGTAATTTCTCGATCTTGGTTATTTCGGTGTCTAGATTGCTATACTTCTTGAGGTCTTCTTTGCGGACGTTGGCTTTTTTCTCGGCCTCTGTCTGCTGTTTTTTTGTCCCGTCAAGTGCACGCCTACGATTAGTGTTGGCATCTCGTCTCTTGGCCAGGGCGTTTAGCTGTTTTTCAATTTCCTGCGCTCTTATTTTGATTGAATCCAGTTCCTGCTGGGCTTTTTCAGCCACCTCGATCTTTTGGCCCAGTCCAGCCACCCTCGTAGCCAGATTAAGACTCTCTTGGTCCAATTCGTCTACCCTGGCGCTGAAAACATCACGTGGGGCCTTACCTGCAATGTTCTGACACTGTTCCTTGAAGAACGGGCAGACCCCTTCGGCCAGTTTCTCCTGCCCTTCCTGTAAGCCCGCTCGTTTCCCCTCAAGAAGGCCCTGAGCCGAGCGCAGCTGTTCCAGCTCTTTTCTCAGTCCCGGCAACCGGGCTGCAGTTTTGGGTAAACTGTCATCGGCGGCCAGGGCCTTATGGTTTTTCTGGAGTTGGCCTTCGTCTTCCGTAAGTTGTTTCTCGGTTTTGTCGACTTCACGTATTTCATGTTCCAAGGCCTGGGCAAGGCGGGCACTTTCTTTATCCAGGGCCGTTATATCCTTGTCGATCTCTCGCTTCTGCTTCTCCTGCTCCCGCAAAGACTTAAGGTTAGCTTCAGCTTGTTCAAAGGCCTCTTTGCCAGCCTTGGTCTTCTCCAGGATCTCAAGGGCCTGTTCAGCTTCTTTAACCCTTTTTCCCTGGTCGGCTATTTTCACTTCCCCGTCACGAATCCGATTTTCTAGAACCTGGATTTCCGACTTAACAGTTTGGGCCGTTTTTTCCTGGCCATCAAGTTTGATGAGCTTCTTTTCGGTGTCAGTTAAGGCTTTTCCCTTCCCCGTCAGGTCCTGCTGTTGTGCTTCGGCCTCGGCAATCCGGCCGACCAATTCCTTTTTCAAATCGGGCAGGGTGGCAACCTGTTCCTGTTTACCTTCTATCTCAACGTTTAGTATTTTGATCTTGTTTTTGACTGCCGCCAGCAGGGTGCTGGTGCCTTTATATGTCTTGCGCCAGGCATCAATGCCGAGGATCTCGTCAAAGGCTTCCTGCCGCTTGGTCGGCTGTTTTATGACAAAAGGGCCGAGGAATTCGTTCTGGAAGGGGCCGATCACCAGTTTAAATTGGTCGGCCAGGGGACGGCCGCTATCGAGTCCGAGCAGTTCTTTGATCCGGGCTTCTGTTTCCGGGGCTCCGGCATGGTCTTCAACCTCGAAGGTGTCGCCAAGCTCCTTGGCCAGCAGCCATTTGGAACCTGCCCCGACACTGCGTGAGGCCCGATAGGTTTCACCCTTATCCGTGGCAAAGGTCACGGATATCTCGCCCTTCTTGGCACCAATGGTGATGAAACGCTCGATGTTACCCACAAAGTCACGGGCATCTACACCGAACAGGGCGTAGCCAATGGCCTCAAAGATCGTGCTTTTACCGATCCCGTTGCCCCCGGAAAGGACGTTGATTCCGCTGGTGAAATGTAGCTCCAGGTCACGGTGGGCTTTGATGTTCCTCAGAGAGATAGCGAGTATTTGCATGGGTTAGACCTGCTCCGCGAAAAGCCCGAGCAATTCGTCATCTTCTACATCGCCCTTGAGGACCAGGTCGCGGATCGCCAGCGACAATTTGGCCAGCTCTTCTTCCCGGCCCTGGTATTTGCTGTGCGCGCCGATCAGTTCATGCAGCACATCACTTTCGATCTCGGCAAGGGACTTCTTGACGACTTCTTGGCCACCGGTCCTCGATACCAAGGAAAGGTGGTTTTTAATCTCGACATGCAGGGGCGAGGCAAACTCATCAAGGGCCAGCCGTAACCGTTCGCGGCCCAGCTCAAAAGGATGAAAGCCCACTCGTCCGGCCAGTTTCAGTTCCAGCAGGGGGGCGCGCCCGTCGGTTTGCCCGGCCAGCTTTTCCGTTACCTGCGTACGAAAACTTGCAAGGGCGCTATCAGAATCTTTCGCGCCATCCAGATCGATGATCTCAACCAGCATCGGCCGGGGATCGGTCGGTTTGAATTCAGGTGTATATTTGCCATCCTCGACGGTAACTACATAGTAGCCCTTATCGTACTTCTCCTCACCGAAGTTGACTCGCTCGGGAGCGCCAGGATTATAGGCGAAAGGCTTTCCTTCCGGGGTTTCGATCACGTATGGTTTGTGGCCGTGGCCGAGGGCGACATAGGCGAATTTTTCGGCCAGGGGATGGGCCTCTTCGATCTTCATGTTGCCGATCTCAACCGGCGAATATTTCCAGATGCCGACATGGAAAAGCAGCAGATTGTTGTCGGTGGTCACCGCCTCACAGATCCGTTCGACATGGCTACCGGCATTGGCACCGATATAACCAAGGCCATAGATATGCAAGCCACCGATCTCGATATGGCCGCCGGTGCCGGTCTCATCATCAAACGGATCGAAACGATAGCCACCATCCTCGGTGCGGGAAGGCCGCAGCAAGCGGATATAGCCCATCTCGGAGAGGGCTTCCATCCAGGAGATATTGTTTCTTCTATGAATCCAGTCGTGGTTGCCTTCGATGGCAATGCAAGGGATACCGGCTTCTTTAAGGGGTTGGAGGATTTCGATGGTTTT
>JAQIBE010000176.1 GCA_027859235.1 Desulfobulbaceae bacterium | reverse complement strand
TTGTCCAGAATCTGGTTTGAGCCGAGGACAAGTCCTGAGCCGATTAGACCCTGGGCTTGAGGGATGGTCTCGGCAAGTCCTCGTTCAACGAGAAGTGTATCTAAACGGATCTTCATGGGGGATGCTAGGCAATATCAGCTTTGCGGATGAGCTCACAAAGCTCGTCGGCCATGGAGTTAATGGTTGCCAGATCTTTACCTTCCAGCATAACTCGGATCAACGGTTCCGTGCCGGAATGGCGTACCAGAATACGGCCGTCAGCGCCAAGCTTCGTTTCAAAGTCGCGCATGGTTTGGTTGAATTCAGGCACCAGGTCAAGATTCATCTTCTGGGCGGTGCGTACATTTTTTAAAACCTGCGGGAAGGATTTCATGATGGAGGCAAGTTCTGACAAGGGCTTGTCTTTTCTGATCATGGTGGCGAGGAGATGCAGGGCCGCCATGATGCCGTCACCGGTGGTGTTATGGTCCGTGAAAATCAGGTGGCCTGATTGTTCGCCGCCAAAATTGTATTGGTTTTTACGCATCTCTTCAACCACATACCGGTCGCCATCATCGGTGCGAACGAGAGACCCCCCCATGTCGTGCATGGCCGCTTCAAGGCCCATATTGGACATGACAGTGGTTACCAGGGTGTTTTTGTTGAGCTTGCCCTGGTCCATGAGCTGTTTGGCACAGATGGCCATGATGTGATCGCCGTCAACAATCGTACCGTTTTCATCACAGACAATGAGCCGGTCCCCGTCGCCGTCAAGGGCAATACCGATGTCAGCCCCAAGCTCCTTGACCAGCGTGGCCATGCGCTCAGGGTGGAGGGCGCCGCAGTCTTTATTGATGTTTGTCCCGTCAGGATTAACCCCGATGGAGGTTACGGTGGCGCCTAATTCTTCAAAAACATGGGGGGCGACCTTATAGGTGGCACCATGGGCACAATCAAGGACGATGTGGAAGTCTTCCAGGGTGTATTGTTTGGGAAAGGTGTGCTTGAGGAAAACGATATAACGCCCGACTGCGTCGTCAATGCGGTAGGCCTTGCCGACCTCTTCAGCGGTGGGTCGCAATGCCTCCATCTTCTGGGAGAAGATGAGTTCTTCCAGATCAACCTCCTGCTGATCTGGTAATTTAAAACCGTCGCCGGAAAATATTTTAATACCGTTATCCTGAAACGGGTTATGGGAGGCTGAAATGACAACGCCGGCATCAGCCCGCATGGATGAGGTGATGAAGGCAATCCCTGGGGTGGGTAAGGGGCCAAGGAGCATGACGTCGACGCCCATGGAGCAGATACCGGCCGCCAGGGCATTCTCAAGCATATAGCCGGAGAGCCGGGTGTCCTTGCCGATAACCACACGGTTGCCATGTTTGCGGCTCTTGACCTGGAAGGCGATGCCGCGGCCGATTTGCATGGCAATTTCAGTGGTCATGGGGTGGACATTGGCAACGCCGCGGATGCCGTCTGTGCCGAATAAGGTACGCATGGTTTTTCCTGGTAAGTGGGTTGTGCCTTGTCAAGATCCGTCAGGTTCAGGAGCCGTCTTGGGAACGGTTGCGGTGATGAATTCAGGTTGTATTTCAAGTAACTGGATCCCTTTTGCAACAACCACCTGCACCTTTAACTTATGGGTTCCTGGCTGTAGCCCCTGGGTGTTGACAGATGCCGAAAATAAGGACTCAAGCTTCTTGGTGGACTGAGCCACGGAGTAAGGAATGATGGCCTGGGCCGTTATTGATCTGGCGGATAACTGTAGCCCTTTTGGGCTATGCTCCTTTGCAATAGTAATTGGAATATTACTGATCGCCTTATTCAGCATCTTTTCCTCAATAATGATGGATGCGGTTACTGCGGGCTGGCCAATGAGATCGGCTATTTCAGCGGGAATATCCAGAGATGTGTGGGTCATGGCTGAGCGGGTGAGCCCATTGATGTCGAGGGGTTTGGTGCGAAGGCCCTCAATATGTTGAAGCAGCGCCTCTGAACCATTAATGCTGATGGCGGCCGGTTCAAGCATGATCGACGACAGGGTGTACCCCTTTGGTATTTCCCCTGTTGTGATGGCCTGGATTGGGAGCTTTTTGGTAACGAGCTTCTCGAGTTTTAAAATAAGTTCTGCCGGTTTAATGCGCAAGACGCGGACGCCCCAGGGCATGGTGATGGAGTCAATGTTGTTTTCGATAACCACTGGGCCGGCAACCGCATCTGCAAGGTCAATGGTCCGGATGACATCGCGATTCAGTGTGCGGATGAGGGCCTGGGGGCCTGTGACAGTGACGGCCAGTTCGGTCTTCACCTGATCGGCGACTTCCAGATCTGCGGGCAGGTTGATCACCTCAACGGGGATTTGGACGGTCATATCCACCTTTTCCTCCCCGGCCACGAGGAACCAGAGGGATGTCGCGAGGATAAGACTCACCAACTTGATGACCCAGTTCTTGGGCCATTTCCACGAACCGAAAATACGGTTTATGCTCTGTTTAACCAGTTTTTCCATGTGTTTTTTTGAAATTCCGTGGGGGCAAAGATGGCTTCAAGGCGGCTGCGTAACGAGGTGATATCCATGTCGCTGGTGATGCCGCCATGCAGAACCAGTGAGATCGCACTTGTCTCTTCAGAGATTACAATAACAACAGCATCTGTCTCTTCAGACAGGCCAATGGCCGCGCGATGGCGGGTGCCCAGTGAGCGGCTGATGTAGGGGTTTTTGGTAAGGGGGAGGACGGAACCGGCTTTGAGGATTAGTCCATTATGGATGATAACAGCACCGTCATGCAGAGGGGATGATGGATGAAACAGGGAAATAAGGAGTTCTTTGGAAAGGGTCGCATTGATATCGTGGGCTGACTCAAGATAATCTTTCAAGCCCGTCTCCCGCTCCATAACAATGAGGCCGCCAATCTTATTTTTGGCAAGGTGTTCAGTGGCATCCACAATTTCATTAATTGATTTGAAATAATCTTCGTCACTGTTTTTGGAGAAAGGGGTGCGGCCAACCTGGGTCAAGGCGCGCCGAATGTCCCGTTGGAAAATAATAATAATGATGATGAAGATAGAGCTTAAGAAGTGGCCAAGGAACCAATATAATGTCAGGAGGCGAAGTTCACGGGCAATGAAGTAGGCGGCGGTGAGAACAATAATGCCAGCCAGCATCTGCACCGCTCTTGTGCCACGGATGAGGAGGATGCCGCGGTAGATGATGAAGGCCATGATAAGGATGTCGATGGCGTCAAACAGCGGGCGGTTCACCTGAAAAAAATGGTTGAAGGCTTCGGGCATGGATTATTCGGAGTAGTTTGGTTAACATTATTGTAAGATATATTATGTATAGATTATAGTATATTAAATATGCTGTAATAATGCGAGGTTAAAGACGTGCAGGCTGAAAAGAAAATGGTAATTATTTGCGGGGAATAAATTTGTCAGCAAAATATCTAAATAGATATCAGCTGACCCTTGACACTCCGCTGAAAACTATATATATATTGCTGTTTCGTGCGTCCTTGCTGGCGAATGGGTGTGTTTGGATGTGGCTGCACAATACACCAGCTGATATATCCCCGGTGACATTGGTTGCTGGTTGAGAAATTCAATAATATAAATATGTTACAGGATTATCCTGTGAATTTTAAGTTTCTACTAATGAGGAAAAATAGTGGCAAATCATAAGTCTGCATTAAAAAGAAATAGGCAAAATGCTGTTCGTCGTGCCCGTAATCGTGCAAATCGTACTAAAATGAGGAATTTCATTAAGCTTATTGATGTTGCGATTGAAGAAAATTCCGTGGAGAATGCCCAGGCGGCACTTCAGGCCGCTGTTCCTGTGATCATGAAGATGGCTTCAAAGGGAACCATCAAGAAGGAAACAGCATCCCGGAAGGTTTCCAGATTGACCAAGCGCGTTAATAGTTTTGCTGTAAGCGCCTAATTTATATTCACAATGTATGTTGTGAGTAGTGCAAGGGTTACGTCTGACAGGTTTGGGTCAGGATGTAAGATATGAAAAAAAGCCACAGAACCGTATGCACGGTCTGTGGCTTTTTTTTTGTTGAGTGATTGTTGGGGATTCATATGTATAAACCTGATGTAGAAGATTTTAAAAGGTTGGCAGGTCAGGCAGGGCTTATCCCGGTCTGCCGTGAAATTGTGGCTGATCTTGATACCCCCCTGACTGTCTTTGCCAAGCTTGCCGGGGATGAATCCCACGCCTTTCTCCTTGAGTCTCTTCAAGGTGGAGAAAAATGGGGACGCTACTCCTTTGTGGGTTATGATCCACTCCTCACCTTCGAGAGCCGTGGAGAGTCTGTTGTGGTGCAGCGCGGTAATGAGGTGCAGGAACTCTCCACCGATCCACTGGCTGAATTGCAGCGGATCGTGGAAGGGTTCAACGCCTGTACCGATAGTGATTTTCTGCCCCGCTTTTTTGGCGGTGCGGTGGGTTTTCTGGGCTACGATATGGTGCGTTTCATGGAGCGTTTACCAGACAAGAATCCCCCCCTTGAATCAGCCCCTGATTCATCCTTCATGGTTCCCCGTTATATTCTCATCTTTGACAATTTCAAGCAGACGCTGACCGTGGTTAATTGTGTCCCGGTTACAAAACAGGATGATTTGGATGAGGTGTATGGGAATGCCCTGGGTCAAATCGAAACGCTGATTAAACAGTTGCAACGCAGACCAGTGCCCTACGATGTGGTTGCAGGTGATGGCTTCGGTCCCCATGAGTTCACCGCGAATATGGAGCCGGATGCGTTTCGGGCCATGGTCAAGAAGGCGCAGGAATATATTATGGCCGGCGATATCATTCAGGTGGTATTGTCCCAGCGCTTCCATACGAAGACCGATATCCCGCCATTTCTGCTCTACCGGGCCCTGCGCCATATTAACCCAAGCCCCTACCTGTTTTTTATTAAGATGGGAGATGTGATTCAAATTGGTTCCTCCCCGGAAATTTTGGTGCGCCTGGAAGATAATAAGGTTGAGGTGCGTCCCATTGCTGGGACGAGGCCCAGGGGGAAGACGGAAGAAGAGGATAAGGCCCTGGAAAAAGAGCTTTTGACAGATCCGAAGGAATGTGCCGAACATCTCATGCTCGTTGATCTGGGGCGTAATGATCTGGGTCGTGTTTCCAGGTATGGCACCGTGGAAACCTATGACCTCATGGTCATTGAGCGTTATAGTCATGTGATGCATATCGTCTCTTCAGTGCGTGGTGAGCTTGCCGAGGGTTGTAATCAGTTTGATGTGATGAAGGCCTGTTTCCCCGCCGGCACTGTGAGCGGCGCGCCCAAGGTGCGGGCCATGGAGATCATTGAAGAACTGGAATCGGAACGTCGCGGCCCCTATGCCGGCGCCGTGGGTTATTTTGGTTTCTCAGGGAATATGGATTTCAGTATTACCATTCGCACCTTTATTATGGTTGGTGATGACCTCTGGGTACAGGCCGGTGCAGGTATTGTCGCTGACTCTGATCCTGAGATGGAATATCAGGAAACGTTGAGTAAATCCAGAGGGTTGCGTCGCGCTGTAACCCTTGTTGAGAAGGGGCTGTAAGTATGATTGTCATTATAGATAACTACGATTCCTTTACCTATAATATTGTCCAGACCATTGGCAGTTTTGGTGAAGAGGTGAAGGTCTTCCGCAATGATGAGGTGGATATTGCCTTTATCCGGCAACTGCATCCGGATCGCCTGCTTATCTCACCTGGGCCATGTACCCCCTCTAAGGCTGGTATTTCCGTGGAGGCTATTCAAACATTCGCCGGTGTTATTCCAATCCTGGGGGTTTGTTTAGGCCATCAGGCCATTGGTGAGGCGTTTGGCGGAGAGGTGGTGCGGGCAGGCCGGGTGATGCATGGCAAGACCAGTCCTGTGACCCATGACGGGAAAGGGGTGTTTCATTCCTTGCCGTCACCATTTCCTGCCATGCGCTATCATTCATTGGTGGTGGATGGGAATCTGCCCAGTTGCCTTGAAGTAACCGCTCAGACGGATCAGGGGGAGCTCATGGGGCTGCGGCATAAGGAATTGCTCGTTGAAGGGGTGCAGTTTCATCCTGAATCCATTATGACTCCGGACGGGGTGCAGTTGTTAAAGAATTTTGTCAGTCCGCATTATCCGCATTTTTTTTAAGTTGATTGCTCGAGGGGAGATATGATCAGAGAAGCCATTGCAAAAATAATAGTCGGAACGGATCTCAGCGAAGATGAGATGGTGGCCACCATGAACCAGATTATGTCTGGTGATGCTACGGATGCCCAGATTGGTGCCTTTATCACCGCATTACGGATTAAAGGTGAAACCGTTGATGAGATCGCCGGTGCGGCCAAGGTGATGCGGCAGAAGGCCTCTGTGGTAGATGCGGCTGACCCGGGTGACGTATTAGTGGATATCGTCGGCACGGGTGGTGATTCTTCGGGCACCTTTAATGTTTCCACCACCACAGCCTTTGTGGTGGGCGGTGCCGGTGTGCCGGTTGCCAAACATGGGAACCGCTCGGTGTCCAGTCATTGCGGCAGCGCTGATGTGCTGGAGGCCCTCGGGGTTGATCTTTCCCTGTCCCCTGCAGAGATTGGCCGGGCGGTGCGGGAGGTCGGCATTGGCTTTATGTTTGCCCCCATGCTGCACGGGGCGATGAAACATGCCATTGGCCCGCGCAAGGAAATTGGTATCCGTACCGTATTCAACATTCTCGGCCCCCTGACCAATCCTGCGGGTGCCAATGTCTATGTCCTTGGTGTGTTTACCCCGGATCTCATTGAAACACTGGCCCAGGTGTTGAATAGGTTTGGGGTGAAACGGGCGCTGGTGGTCTGCGGTGAAGGTAATATCGATGAAATTACCATTACGGGCGAGACCCGGGTTGCGGATCTGCAGGACGGCAAGGTTTCAACCTATACCATTACCCCGGAAGAACTTGGTCTGACCAGGGCCTCCCTTGCAGACATTAAAGGCGGTGAAACGGCTGAGTTATCTGCCGTGCAGCTGCGGGAGGTGCTTGAAGGCAAACCGGGTGCCCGTCTCGATACCGTGCTCATGAATGCGGGTGCTGGTCTTATGGCTGCTGGCAAGGCTGCTGATTTACAGGCTGGCGTTGAACTTGCCCGTGAGGTTATTGGTTCTGGTGCGGCCCTTGCCAAGCTTGATGCACTGGTTGATTTTTGTAGGAAGTAATTTCCAGGGGTTTCCCCTCCTGAACCATTTATTAAAATAAATTTATTATGATTCTAGATACAATAGTAGCGCAGAAAAAACTTGAAGTGGCCCTCCTGAGAAAGAACGGAATTCATGCACCGGCAGAGGTTGATCCGCCACGCGGGTTTCTCAAGGCCTTGACCTCCTTTGCTGGTCTCGCTCTGATTGCCGAAGCGAAAAAGGCATCGCCTTCCAAGGGGGTGATCTGTGAGAACTTTCAGCCGGCTGAGATTGCCAGACGTTATGAGGCGGGCGGAGCACAGTGCATGTCAGTGCTCACGGATGAGAAATTTTTTCAGGGCAGTCTCGCTTACCTCTCCCTGGTAAGGGAAACGGTGCGCTTACCTGTGCTGCGCAAAGAATTTATCATTGATACCCTGCAGATTGAAGAATCCCGGGCCCATGGGGCTGATGCCATTCTCCTCATTGCCGCTATTCTCGGTGAACAGCAGATGGCGGAATTTCTGGCCTGCGCAACTGAGATTGGCATGGACGTGTTGGTTGAAGTGCACGATGAAGCGGAACTTGAAATGGCCCTTAGGGTCGATAGTCCTCTGCTTGGGGTGAATAATCGTAATCTCCAGACCTTTGAGGTGGATTTAGCCACCACCTTTCGCTTGCAGAAGTTGGTTCCGAGTCATATCCCCCTGGTGAGTGAGTCTGGAATTCGTGATTTTGCTGATATCCAGAAATGTATCGATCATAAAATTACAGCGGTTCTCGTTGGCGAGACATTGATGCGGGCTGGTGAAACGGATGGCGCGTTGGCTCAATTGATGGGGCGTTCAGCAGTTGTAAAAAAATAACATACCCAACGAGATGTCCAGAGCTGCATAAGGGGGTATAAAGAAATTGCTACAACGGAGTCTGCGCTTACCCGGAGTCTACGCTTCCATGAGAAGGTATGTCAAGATGTTCGACGTGGCGAACCACATTTCCTTTAAATTCCATAACGTTA
>JAQIBE010000149.1 GCA_027859235.1 Desulfobulbaceae bacterium | reverse complement strand
AGGAATATATAAGAGGAGCTTGTACAACCCCTCTATATATATTAATAAGGGCTCAGTTCCATAAGCAAGATTACTTGCCATGGGACCGCCTAAAAAAAATACTTTGACATAGAGGTCATCACTACCTAAGATTAATCATAAGATTAAATAGAATAAGGAGAACTCCCATGCCAATCTATGAATTCAAGTGTCGGGACTGTAACAAGAAATTTGAGACCATTCTCACATCAAGCGCTAAGGTTTCAACCGTCATCTGCCCTGAATGTAAGAGCAAAAACATTATGAAAACCATCTCATCCTCAAGCTATCGGCTGTCGACATCATCGTCAGGAATACCTAGCGGGGCCTTATCAGGCTGCTCCTCCAAGGGTGGATTTTCCTGAGCATAACCCATCGCAATCAGGCTGATTGCTCAAGACAAAAAAAGTCGTCATGGCGCTGCCATGACGACTTTTTTTATTCCAGCTGCAAACACAAGAAATCCCCTCCCTGCCCACTACCTAGAAATCCAGCCGGATGGAATAAACACCCTCATTCAGAGTGGTTTCCACCTTATATCCTGACTTATGAAAAATCGCCTGCATGCCCTTATTCTCCCGCAGGACCTCTGCGGTAAAGCCTGAGATACCGTTATTCTTGGCAATGGTCACCAGATGGCGGAAGAGAAAGGTGCCAATGCCCTGCCCCTGCCATTCATCACGCAGGACAAAGGACACTTCCGCACGATTGGTTCGTTCATCAAGATAATACCTGGCCACGGCAACAATATCCTCACCATGGGCCTCAGGAACCACCCCGACAATGGCGACATCCTTACGATGATCGACATAGACAAAATCCTGGATCTGCTCACTGGAGAATTTCTGCTGATGACTCATAAAGCGATAATAAATGGTCTCTTGCGACAGATTATACATCAGTTCCCGTACACGGGCTTCATCGGTTGGGTGGATGGCGCGAAAATTGAGCAGGATCCCGTTACTCAGGAGCATGGATGTCTTCATGGACTCACCGGCCACCACAAAACGTCCTTCAACATCGGCAAAATCCGGGGAAATAAACTTTGCCTCCACCGCCTCCTTCAAAAGTGACTCCCGAAAATCAGGATGGGCAATGCTGATGAGAGCCAGGGCGCGCTCCTGCACATTCTTACCAAAGAGAAAGGCCACGCCATATTCAGAAACGACATACTGCACCGCCCCCCGCGTGGTCACCACGCCGGAACCCGGGGTCAGGTGGCTGACGATTCTGGACAGACCGCTCTTGGTATCCAACGCGGACAGGGCAATAATGGCCTTGCCGCCTGCACTCATACTGGCGCCACGGGTAAAATCCATCTGACCGCCAATACCGGAATAGAATTTATCCCCCTGGGAATCAGAACAGACCTGACCGGTTAGATCCACCTCAAGGGCCATATTAATGGCCACCATCTTATCCTGTTTGGCAATAATGAACGGGTCATTCACATATCCGGTGGGGCGAAAGGAAAAAAGCGGATTGTTGGCAACGGTATCGTATAATTTCTTTGTCCCCATGCAAAAGGAGGCCACAACCTTACCCCGATCCACGTTTTTACGACTGCCGTCCACCGCCCCTGACTTGAGCAGCTCCAGGATCGAATCGGTTATCATCTCCGTATGGATGCCCAGATGTTTCTTGTCGGTGAGATAATGCATCACCGCCGGGGGAATTCGCCCGACACCGGGGATACGCCCCATGCCGAACTGGAGGGTGGAACCGTCCTCCACCAGGGAAACAACATGCTTGGCAATCTGTTTGGTAACAGCATTTAAAGGTCTTGAAGGACGCTCAAGGAGGGGTTCATCCACTGACACCAGGAGGTCAATATCATGCACATCAATACAGCTGTCACCACAGGTCCAGACCATCTGCGGATTCACCTGGGCAATCACAAAAGAACCGTTTTCCGCCGCACTCTTGACAATATCCACCGAGATACCAAGACTCACCTTGCCAAGGGTATTGGGTGGGCTGACCTGCATCAGCACCACATCAATGGGAATCTGACCGGAATCAAAGAGTTTGGGAATATCGCTCATGAGCACCGGGGTATAACTGCCAACGCCCTGCTGAATCATATCACGGACATTTTCACCGATATAAAAGGAGTTGATGGTGAAAATGTCCGCATATTTTTTATCCGCATAGGGCGCTGCCCCCTTGGTGAGCAAATGGATGATTTCAACATTTGACAACTCACCCGCCTTGGCCACCAGGGCCTTCACCAGGGTGAGAGGTTCACCGCACCCTGTGCCGATGAACACCCGCTGTCCAGGCCGGACATGGGAAAGCGCCTTCCTTGGCGTGGCGATAAAATCCGCATAGCGGGTCTGCCAGTCGTGATCTATTTCCATGGGCTGCAACCTCTTGCAAATAATTAGGGATGGGTCAGGTTCAGGGGGAGAGACATCATTGACACCTCACCTTTTACTCCTGACACCTCACCTTTTACTCCTCACACCTCACCTTTTACCCCACACACCTAACTCTCTACAACGGTTCACTGAGCCGCATACGGGCATCGGCCACCACTGGTTCAAAACCCCTGTCGCCGATGATAAAAGGATTAATATCAAGCTCCTGAATCTGGGGATAATCAGTGGTGAGCTGACTGATACGCTGCAGAGCAACGGCCACTGCATGGGTGTCCATCTCCTGATGGCCGCGTTTCCCCTCCAGCATCTCATAGGAGCGGGTGGCGAGCAGCATCTGCATGGCCTCCTCATAGGTGATGGGCGCAAGATGAAACGCCACATCATCCATCACCTCCACAAAGATACCTCCCAGCCCGAACATGAGCATGGGGCCGAATTGCGGATCACGGTGCATTCCTAAAATGACTTCAAGGCCGCGATCAAGCATCTTTTCCACATAAACCCCTTCAATTCTGGCATTGGGCACCCGTTCCTTAATGCGCAGCATCATGAGATCATAACCATCACGAACCTGCTGGCCATTGGCAACATCGAGTTTCACCCCGCCAAGATCAGATTTATG
Source organism: Desulfobulbaceae bacterium (assembly GCA_027859235.1). GTDB lineage: Bacteria > Desulfobacterota > Desulfobulbia > Desulfobulbales > SURF-16 > JAJRUT01. The sequence goes on along the minus strand of JAQIBE010000149.1, from coordinate 1,141 downwards.
CACCACATCCGGGGAAACAATCTTCATGGCTAAAGGGAAACCAAGACGATAGCCGATCTCCACCGCCTCATCGGCAGATGAGGCCATATAACCTTCAGGAATCCGAAAGCCGTAGGCCTTTAAAATATCCTTGGATTTCACCTCACTTAACTGCAGCTGGTCAATCCGCTGACTCCTGGTAATGATGCGCTCAACCCGCCGGCGATGCACCCTGAAGCGATTGACAATACGGGGGGGGCGATTGCGCCACCTTGAATAATCAAGCATGGCCCTCAGACTTTTTACCGCACGCTCTGGCGTACCATATTCAGGCAACCCAGCCGCGGCAATGGCCGCCTTCTGTGGTTGGCTCCACCTCCCACCCATCACAACCAGCATCACCGGCTTACTGGAGTCCGCAGCCTTTCCCAGGGCCTGGACGACCTCAACCCCGTTGGACATGGACTGCGGGGTCAGGAGCACCACAATCCCGTCAACCTTTTCATCCTGTAATCCAGTTCTAAGGACATCCGCAAAGAGATCAGGGGCACCATCACCCAAGACATTAACGGGGTTATTGACGGTGGCAGCACCAAGAAGATCAACCTGGTCAACAATATCTAAACTCTTCACCACCTCCACCACCCGCATCCCGGTCTTTTCAATGGCGTCTGCAGCCATGGTTCCCGGACCGCCCGCATTGGAAATAACCAGGATACGATCGCCCTGGGGTACAGGCTGCATGGAAAAACCCTTGGCGTAATCAAGCAATTCGTCAAAGCTGTCCGCCTGGATAAGGCCGGCTTGACGAAAGGCCGCGCCATAGGCCACCTCAGTATTCGCCATAATACCTGTATGGGAGGCCGCAGCCCGCTGGCCAACTTCAGTGGTTCCGGACTTTAAAAGAACAACAGGCTTCTTGCTGGAAGTCTGTTCAGCAGCCTTCACCAGTTCATCACCGGAACTAATATCTTCAACATAACCGACTATCACCCCAGTTTCCCTGTCATCCGCAAAATTGAGCAGCAGGTCAACACCTGACACATCCCCCTTATTGCCCATACTGATCACCCGGGAAAGACCAAGATGATTATCCAGCGCCAAATCAACCAGCACAGAACAAAGGGCACCGGACTGGGATAGAATGGCCACATTCCCGGCC
>JAQIBE010000105.1 GCA_027859235.1 Desulfobulbaceae bacterium | reverse complement strand
AAGCGTAGACTCCGGGTAAGCGCAAATCCGTTATAGCAATTTCTTTATAGCCCCTTATGCAGCTATGGACATCTCATTGGTCATGTTATTTTTTTTACAACTGCTTAGTCAACCTCCTGGGAAACAACACATGGGTACCTTGAAAAACTAAATATTTTGTTCAAGAACAAGGAGCGGTGAAAATAAAAAGCGCAGCATATTAGTATATGCGAGAATTTTTCTTTTTACAGTGACGCAGTAATTGGACAAAAGAGCAGTTTTTCAAGGTGCCCTTATGCACTACCCATTGTTTTCTCCAGTGCATAAACCTGATCCCGTTCGCCAAGCACAATCAAGACATCCCCCTCCATAATGACGACATTGGGCAGCGGATTAAAAATAGACTGACCATCAGCCCGCTTGATCGAGACCACAATGAGATTATAGGTCTCGCGCAGCCCTGAATCCATAAGTGATTTATTCAACAAGGCTGAACTGGAGGTAACACGGATTTCCTCCATGCTGAGTCCGAGTTCATTGCCAGCCACAGCAAGATCAATGAACTCGACAACAGCTGGTTTCAAGATGAGATTAGCCATGCGGGTAGCGCCAATATCATAGGGGGAAATAACCTTATCAGCCCCTGCCCGTTTCAGTTTTGATTTGACCCGGGCCTCACGTGATGAGCGGGCAATGATGTACAGATTCCGATTCAGACTTCGGGCGGAAAGGGTGAGATAGAGATTATCCGCATCTGATGAGACCACGGCGATCAACCCCTTTGCCCGTTCAACCCCGGCCTCCAGAAGCGTATCATCTTCAGAGGCATCACCAGGGACACAGAGATAGCCGAGCTTCTGAATCTGCTCCAATGCTGCATCATCACGTTCAACAACAACGAATTTCCTGTTATGCTTTGCCAGAAGTTGACAGATGACCTGACCAATGCGACCAAATCCGCAAACAATGTAATGGCCTGTAACCTTCTCTAATTTCTTTGACATTTTCCTTTTCCCCAGCGCCTTTTGCAGTCCACCAGTAACCACGGCCTCTGTCATCTCTTTAAAAATAAACATCACAAACCCAACACCAAGTAAAATCAGCACCATAGTGAAATAGCGCCCACCCGCACTCAGGGGTATGGCTTCATCATAGCCAACCGTCGTCACCGTGATCAGGGTCATATAGAGACCATCATCAAAGCTCGCTCCTTCAAGGAACATATAGCCCATGGCACCAAAGAGGAGCAGTACCATCGAGAAGATAATGGATAGAATTAGTTTTTTCATAAAAAGAGACCTGTAATACCCTGCAACACCAACGTGATTCTCTTTCCAGAGGAACTAATCATGTTTTTTTGGTGCATTCAAGCCAGTCTTCGGCTATATTTTTTGTAAATTTTTCAAACAGGTTAGCGGAGTCTTGTGACATATATCTGTTGCACTGAACCGCCAACGTCCCGTCTATTTATTGTTATGGAAACAAATCATTATTTCATATTGGAATAATGGAAATTAATAAATAAAGAAAGGAGTTAACATGAACATTCTAACTTTCGGCCCAAACGGCAGCGGCAAAGGTACCCAAGGCGCGATCATCAAGGACAAGCATAATATTGCCCACATTGAATCCGGAGCCATCTTCCGCAAGAACATCGGTGGCGGAACTGAGCTTGGCAAGCAGGCCAAGGAATATATTGATCGCGGCGAGCTTGTTCCCGATGATATCACCATCCCAATGATCCTTGACCGGTTGAAAGAAGATGATTGTAAGAATGGTTGGCTCCTTGACGGTTTCCCACGCAACAAGGTTCAAGGTGAAACCCTCGCCAAGGCCCTTGCGGATGACGGTATCAAGCTTGACTACGTTGTAGAAATTCTTCTTCCCCGTGAAGTTGCCAAAATCCGCATCACCGGCCGCAGACTCTGCGCCGTTGATAACAACCATCCAAACCACATTGCCTTCGACGCCATCAAACCTGTTGAGAAAGACGGCAAGATCGTGTGCCGTGTCTGCGGCGGTGAGCTTTCTGCCCGCGCTGACGACCAGGATGATGCTGCAATCGACAAGCGTCATGACATCTATTATGACGAGACCACCGGAACCATGGCGGCCTGTAATTTCTTTAAAGGACTGGGCGGTGACACCAAGGTGATCTCTGTTGACGGTCAAGCCTCTATTCAGGAAGTAAGCGCCGCCATCATGAAAGATCTGAAGTAATTCAGACGATTTCAGATGCACCCAAAAGCCCGTTGCTGATTTTCAGCAGCGGGCTTTTTTT
>JAQIBE010000089.1 GCA_027859235.1 Desulfobulbaceae bacterium | reverse complement strand
GCCTGCTTTTCTGTCGCGTCAAGCATGGATTCAGCAATGTTATAGGGGACCTGTAAGAGCAGGAGCATGCCGAAGCACTCTTTGAAGAAATCTTCAAGCAGCTCATGGGCCTTTTGGTTGGTGGAAAAGAATAAGAGAGAGTTGTCAGCAAGGGACCACACCAGGTCATAGGTGGCCGGCACTGGCATCGCACGTTTCATCAGCATGAGCTGCATGTTCTCTTTAATTTCAAGCTTCTGGTGACGGTTTAATTTCGGGATTTGTCTATCCCGTTTGATCCGCTCCTCTTCCTTTAAACAGAATTTTTTGAGGATCTTAGGGGAAACTTTGCGCTCATCCATTCTCATGGTGAGGCAGATATAATCTCCGGCGGAAAAAGAGGCGTACTGGAACTCCGCATCAAACATATTGAGTACAGACACCCAGCCCACGGAAAATTCGTCGTAGGTGTCGTCAATATCACGGAAGGAAAAGCGCTTGATCTGGCCATCGGCAAAATCCATAAAGTTATCAGGGAGATTGCCTTCAACCTTATAACGGACAAAGGTGGATGAAGAGGAGAGGAGACCCATTTGATTTGTTCCAGTGGAAGTTGGTAAAGAGTTAGTTTAGGCAACAAGATATAGCAGACCGCGAGGGGGGGAACAAGTTATTTTGGCAGACTAGCCGACAATCCATACCGCACTGTTTTTGGCATTGGCCAGTACGCGGTCCGAGACTCCTTTGAAGAATCCTTTGTCCGTGTCCGGGCGGCGGCCCAGGACAATATTGGCGTAATCGTCTTTTTCGCTATAGCGGATAATGGCACGGGCAGGCTCAATGTCTATCACGGGTGTTGCGGTGTGGGTGCGTGTGGTGGGAAAGCCTGCCGCCTTCAGGATCATTTGGGCTGCGAAAAAATGATAATGACTGGTCTTGTCGGTGCTGTGCATCTGTTCCTGCCACTCCTTGCCCCATTTAAGGTAAAAACGTTCTTCCCCGGTTTCTGGTGTATTTTTGATAAGTGAGGTGCAGTGGAACAGGGTAATGACGGCATTGGGATTATCGTGGAGGATGAAGGCCAGATGGTCAATCCCGGCCATACAGTTGGATGAGTTGTCCACAGGAATCATAAAGTTGGCATTGGCTGGTTCACCGTTTAAGACCCACACCGGGACGGTATGACTTTTTTTAAGGATGGCTTGACTGGTGGAGCCTGTGATTAAGGTCGTGAGGAGGTCGAGGCCGCGACTGGCCAGCAGGAGGGCATCGTAGAGCTTCTCTTGGGCAATGGAGTAGAGTTTAAGGGCGGGAGACATGGTGGAGAAGACGATTGACGACTCGAATTGCTCGCGTCTGAACCCTTGACTGGTTAATCTTTTAATGACGGTGTCGTGGTGTCTTTGGCTCTGTGTCTTTCTGTCGAGGCTGCCCCGGTCATGTGGTTTTTCAAGCTCCGCACTGTCAAGAAGTTGTCTTGACTGGGAGAGATTCGGGGATGGCAGCACAGTGGCAAAGGTAAAGACGATATCCGGCTGATCCTTGAAGATTGTCTGGATATAGTTTGCGGTGTAGGTGTCTTGGATGGAACCGTCCAAGGCTACAAGGATTTTTCTTTCCATGGCTTCATCTTGTTATGTTTATGGCAATTATGGCCGTTCATTAAGGTAGTTCATTATCTGTTCATACTTATCTTAGCAGGACATGACCGGACAAAGAAATTTTCATTTCACTAACAGTGAAAAATACCGGTTTGACCGCCCGCTCATAATCAATGTTGCAGGGTTCTGCAGGAATAAAAAATTGCTTTGCAATCCACTGCCCTCCCCAAGGCATCAACTTGAAACACGTTGCTACCTGTTTATGATGGGTGAATAAAAACCATGTGTTTTCAACTTGTTATTATGGGATTATGTACCATCTTTTTTTGGGGGGTAAAAAAAGATGATAAAGAGTTGCAGAAATTGTTGACAGGTTATGCCGTCTGCGGTAAATACCTTCCCTCACGGCCGGGCCGTTAACTCAGCTGGTAGAGTATCTGACTTTTAATCAGAGAGTCGCGCGTTCGATCCGCGCACGGCCCACCATATAGTGTCCCCATCGTCTAGTCTGGTCCAGGACACCGGCCTTTCACGCCGGCAACAGGGGTTC
>JAQIBE010000049.1 GCA_027859235.1 Desulfobulbaceae bacterium | reverse complement strand
ATGAGTAACGAAACTAAAATGTGGGGCGGGCGGTTCACTGAAGGCACGGCTGCTTCGGTGGAGGCGTTTTCCGCCTCAATTCACTACGATTCACGCCTCTATCGCCAGGATATTGTCGGTTCCATGGCCCATGCCAAGATGCTGGCCCATCAGGGTCTCATCACATCTGCTGAGCGGGATCAGATCTTTGCCGGTCTTGCTGAGATTCGCGCTGAAATAGAGGCGGGTACCTTTGTCTTTCGTCCTGAACTTGAAGATATTCACATGAATATTGAAAAGACCTTGGCCGAAAAGATCGGCGATGCGGGTGCACGACTGCATACCGGACGCAGCCGCAATGATCAGGTCAACCTCGATACCAGACTCTATATGCGTGATGTGACGGCGGAGATCATCGATCTTCTCACCGGCGTGCAGCAGAGTTTCGTGGGTCTGGCGCGCAGATATCTGGGCGCCGTGATGCCGGGGTATACCCATCTGCAGCGGGCCCAACCGGTGCTTATCTCCCACCACATGCTGGCCTATTTTGAGATGTTTGGCCGGGACAAGGAACGGTTGGCTGATGGTCTCAAGCGGATCAATGTCCTCCCCCTGGGGGCTGCGGCCATGGCGGGTACAGGACTGCCCATTGATCGTGAATTTGTCGCCCGCGAACTTGATTTTCCGGCCATCACCGCCAACTCCATGGATACCGTGGGTGACCGCGATTTCATCGTTGAGTTCTGTGCCACCTGCGCCATGATCCAGGTCCATCTCAGTCGTCTATCGGAAGAGCTCATCCTCTGGTCCACTGAAGAGTTTAAGTTTGTTGAGTTGGCCGATGGGTTCTGCACGGGGAGTTCCATCATGCCCCAGAAGAAAAACCCGGATGTGCCGGAGCTCATTCGCGGCAAATCAGGTCGGGTTATCGGCAATCTCATGTCGGTGCTGACCTTATTGAAAGGTCTGCCCATGACCTATAACCGCGATTTGCAGGAGGATAAGGAACCGCTCTTTGACACCATTGATACGGTGAGCCAGTCCCTCAGTATCATGGCCGAACTTCTGGCCAATATGAAATTCTACACCGAGACCCTGGCCACGGCCACAAGCGGCGGCGGTTATATGACGGCCACGGATCTTGCTGATTATCTGGTGCTGAAGAATGTACCCTTTCGTAAGGCCCATTCAATTGTCGGTCAAACCGTAGCCTATTGTATTGAACAATCTAAAGACTTAACGGATTTGTCTCTGGAAGAGCTGCACCAGTTTTCCGAGGTGATTGAAACGGATGTCTTTGGGATTCTATCCGTCGAAGGCTCGGTGAACAGCCGTAATTCCCTGGGCGGAACCGGGCTTATGCGTGTGACCGAGGCCCTTGTGAAGGCTGAGAAGATGCTGGAGGCGCTCGCATGAGACGGGGAATATTATGTGTCGCCATAATGGTGATGCTGGTGGGCTGTGGTCGTAAGACACCACCAGTGCCGCCGAATGCGGTTATTCCACAAGCGATTAGCAACTTAGAGTACAAGGCGGATGATACAGGTGTAACCCTGACATGGACCTACCCGGAACGTTCCATTGACGGCAGGGGCATCAATAATATTCGCACCTTCCACCTCCATAAGGCGATGATACCTGAACCTGATTACTGTGAGGGATGCCCTGTAGCTTATGACCAGATCATCAAGGTTGATGGTCGAGATACCGAACCAAAGGGCAAGCTGACCTATATGGATACAGATTTGCAGCCGGGCTATCATTATGTGTATATGGTCCAGTCTGATTCGGGATGGCGGATTAAGAGTGCGGAGTCGAACCGGGTGGATTTCAGTCAGCAGGCGACCCTGCTTTCCCCGATGGATGTGAAGGTTGCCACTGGTGATCAGGTTCTGACCCTGAGCTGGCTGCCTGTTGCGACACGTGAAGACGGCAGTGACGCCGTGGATGTAAAATATCAGGTCTATCGCGGTACCAGTCCTGCCGCATTAGCACCCATTGGTGAGATGACCCCTGAGCCCCGATATGTGGATCGCGGCATTGCCAATGAGCGAACCTATTATTATAATGTTCGCGCAGTAACCTTCCAAACCGCAGGTTACGCCAGTAAAACGGTTTCAGGCATGGCCCTTGATATGGTGCCTCCTGTGCCGCCGCGAAATGTTAAAGTGCTTG
>JAQIBE010000029.1 GCA_027859235.1 Desulfobulbaceae bacterium | reverse complement strand
TGAACAAATTAAGCCCTCGTTACTTCGGTAGCGGGGGTTTTTTATTGTCCGGAGATGGATTAAATCTCTCTCTCTTCAGAATACCGCCCCATCTTCTTTCGTTAGGAGGTGGGCTTTTTTCGTTATATGTCGGAAACGCACGGTGGTGCCGTTGGCTCGGCCTTGCATACGTGAGTATGGTTTGGTTGTCTAAAAGGGCAGGGCGGTAGGTTCCTCGGCACGGGAAATCCGGCACCTCCCTAATAATATTTCAAAGTAATACACGTTCAACATTATTGAGCCCCTTTGTCCTTCATGGAGATTGGGGCTTTTTTTATATCCACAAAAGGAGGCACCATGAATCACACAGAAATTATCACAAGGCTTGCCAGGAAATGTCCTCCGGAAGATGTATACGCAATCACCATGGACACAATATTAGGAAAATCTTGGGGGCAGGCTTGATATTTTATTTGGTTCAGGAGGAAGCGGATCTTTTGTTGACAGATCTGGGGAATGTTGTGAATCGAGATGTGTCGGCATTGAGTCGAGCTGCCGGACGATTACGTGAACGGGGCCTAGAGGAGACTGGATTGGCAAAAAAAATCGATGAAATCAGACAACATCTCAATAGAATGTCGAAAAGTCAAGCCTGACCCCGGTGTGCCGTGATGATCATATCCTCCATGTCCATGCGGTGCACCCCGGCAAAGGCCAGTAAGATGCCGTCACATAAACCGTTTTTCATCTTGGCAACACGGGTCTGCAGGTTGCCTCGGATATCAACGGTCTTGATATGGGGGTAGAGTCGTTTCAACAGGGCCCGTCGCCGTACGGATGAGGTGCCCAGGGTGATGTCTTTTGCGGGGTCGCTGAGATCAAGATCCTTATTGTCACTGAGCAGAACATCATTGGACTGTTCGCGCTCCGTAAAGGCAATGATTTCAAAGATGTCCGGCAGGACAGAGGGCATATCCTTGGCACTATGCACCGCAATATCAATACTGCCGTCAGCCAGTTGCTGCTCAAGCTCTTCAGTGAACACCCCTTTTGAGCCGATCTTGGCGATGGAGGTATTGAGGATTTTATCGCCCTTGGTTTCCATGGTGATGATTTCAACCTCAAGGCCGTGGGCCTTGAGGCGGTCTTCTACATAATGGGTCTGCCACATGGCAAGGGGGGATTTCCGGGAACCGACTCGTATAACTGTCATGGTATTTATCCTGTGATGCTTTTTTTGTTTCAATCTTATTGCCATTTCACGAGCCTCCAGTCAACAGCAGAGGTGAAATAATACCTCTCCGGTGGCATATTTTACGTTCTGAGGGGAAGAACTCACTGGATCTTAGGTCCCAAGATTAGAAATCTTCGAAGTCATCGTCGCCAAAGGAAATCATCTCCTCAGCCTTAGTGCTGGATGCTGGTGATTGGGGCAGGGCTTTATGCTGCTTTCTCACGGGAGATTTTGGTTGGGATCTGGGGGTTAATTTTTGGCTATGCTCCACACTTAAAGGGATCATGGGCCCATTGGCCATGGATCCCTTTTTTGTTCAGAGTTGCCTGATTGGCGGGGCTTAGATGCTGGTTTGAGCTATGTTTTCTTGAGTGACAGACCTGTAAACAACCCCTGTCAGGTTATACCTTGAGCTTTGCTAAGAGCTCAATTGCATGCTGCTGATCCGGAGAAAGCGCAGCCGGATCAATATCGTCCAGTCCAGTTTTAATGTCTTTTATCTTATCGTGTAATTCATCAATATTCAAATTCACCACTGAGGCAAAATCCTTGAGGGTATCGTCTTTTCGGAGGATGATCTGCACTGTCAGGTCGCCTTTGCCCAAGCGGTCAAGTTCCTGTTCAATACGGTAGAGTGGTCCGGCGATCTTTTGAGGAAGGAAAACAGCGAGTAACATACCGCTGATTAAACTGACGGCTGATCCTGCCAGAATAACGGGTAAAAGGAGGTCGCTTACCCGGCGCACTGTAATGTGGGCGGTGTAGAAGGACTCCCCAATCTCCTGGCGGGAGTAGAAATACAGAACAATCGCTGCGATGACACCGCTGACCACAACAGCTCCTGCTATCCGAATCAGGAGCCAACGTTGAAATTCCTTTTTAACACCAGTATTTAATATCTTTCTCTTATGTTGTTTCATCATTGTTTTCCTTTCTGATACGATCAAAAATTGCGATGGCAGCCCAGGCAGAGGTCCTTGCGGTTTTCACGAGTTAAGCGGTACGGGTTATTCGCGGCATGGGGTACGTGGCAGGACATACAGGTTAAGCGGCCATCTGCCAAGGT
>JAQIBE010000027.1 GCA_027859235.1 Desulfobulbaceae bacterium | reverse complement strand
CTATCCAACGTGTTGGTCTGCCTACCTTTATCAAGGTTCTTGGCCTTGATCCAATTCCACAGCATGTTAAGATTCCTCGTGAGAATCCATATGTATTCTGGACCTCTGACGAAGTTCCTGGTGGTTTTGATCGGGACATCCGCGAATTCCGTGCGAAGCACGCACAATAAGCTTAATAGCTTATTGCATTCGGAAAAATTAAATGAAATTCATTCTATAATATAGAAGGAGGCTTATTATGGCTTATAATCCAGACAAACCCATGGACGACCGTATCACTGATATCGGTCCTCCACATTTTGAACAATTCTACCCCCAAGTTATCAAAGATAACAAAGGGTCTTGGCTCTATCACGAGATGATTCAGCCTGGCGTAATGGTTCATGTTTCTGAGTCAGGCGCTGAGTGTTACACCGTTCGTGTTGGTGCTGCTCGTCTGATCTCCATCGAGCTTATTCGTGAGATGTGTGACCTTGCCGATGCCCATTGTGACGGTTGCCTGCGTTTCACCACTCGTAACAACGTTGAGTTCATGGTTGATTCAAAAGATAAGGTTCAGCCTCTTCTTGACGATCTTGCTAGCCGTGGGAACAAGTTCCCTGTTGGTGGTACTGGCGCCTGTATTTCAAACTGTGTTCATACACAGGGTTGGATTCACTGTCATACCCCTGCAACGGATGCTTCCGGCGTTGTTAAGGCCTGCATGGACGAGTTGTTTGATTACTTCGGTACCATGACCCTTCCTGCGAAAGTGAAGCTTGCTCTCGCCTGTTGTCTGAACATGTGTGGAGCGGTACATTGTTCCGATATCGCTATTCTCGGTGTTCACCGTAAGCCACCTATGATTGATCACGATGCCATCTCCGGCCTCTGTGAGCTGCCGCTGGCTATTGCTTCTTGTCCACTCGGTGCTGTTAAGCCTGCTAAGGCTACCAACGCTGAAGGCGAAGAAGTCAAGTCAGTACAGGTAAATGCAGATCGTTGTATGTTCTGTGGTAACTGTTACACCATGTGTCCAGCTATGCCTCTTGCTGATCCAGATGGTGACGGTATTGCAATCCTGGTTGGTGGTAAGGTTTCCAACACGAGAACCAATCCTACCTTCTCCAAGATGGTTATTCCTTTCCTTCCTAATACTCCACCTCGTTGGCCAGAGACTGTTGATGCGATTAAGAATATCGTTGAGACCTATGCTGCTGATGCGAATCAGTACGAGCGTATTGGTGAGTGGTGTGAGCGTATTGGTTGGGAGATGTTCTTCGAGAAGACTGGTATTCCTTTTACCATGAAGTCTATTGATGATTATCGTCTTGCTTATGATACTTGGAGAACTACAACAAACTTCAAATTCACTAGCCACATTAAATAGTTTTTAACTATTTATCTGGACTGAAGCGGGTAACCGGAATTCCGGTTACCCGCTTCAACGTTTTTTTAAGTTGTTTAAAATTTCTGAGTTTGGAGAATTATTATGCCGTTAACAACAGAAGAGCTTGAAGTAGCAATCCTCGAGAAAGCTACGAAGGCTCCTAAGCCTCAGCTTTATATCAAAGATTTCTACAAATGTGATCCTGATACCAAGCCTCGTGCAATCAAAAATGTTGCCAATGACTTGGTTAAAAAAGGGAAACTTATGTTCTGGTCTTCCGGTTCCACCACCATGTATGCTCTTCCTTCTCGTATTAAGAACGAAGAAAAATAGGAGCAAGGTAACTAACGATTAGTTTTTCGTGAGCCTTTATTGTAGCATAAAAAAAGCCCGATTCTCAAGTATGAGAATCGGGCTTTTTTTTATGTAGATACAAGGTTCAATGGGAAGTCTTCTTGATCACTACGCAGTTATAAAAAAATAACATGGCCAACGAGATGTTCATAGCTGCATAAGGGGCCATAAAGAAATTGACATAGCGGAGTCTGCGCTTACCTGGTCAACCGTTCTTAACGGCCCCTAACCTTGAGCCTTGCACCTTGTATCTTTAACCTAATAATTCCTTCGCCTTGGCTTCACACTCCTCTGATTCCTTCCGGTGTTTATAGCTTAGATGGATGGATGCCATGAGAGTATAGCAGTCGGCAGCCTTGTCTTTCTGATCGTTACTGATGTAGAGATCGGCGAGGGTTTCAAGGATTGCCACGGTGTTCCCTGCATCACGATTGCCAGAGTATTCATCAAAGAGGTTCATGTATAATTCAATGGCCTCTGGGAACCGTCCGAGTTTGGCAAAGACATTGGCCTTTTTGTTTTCAAGGGAAATCAGTGAGTAGCGATCAAAATCGGTACTGCAGATTTCATAGGCTTTGTCATAGTATTCCAGCGCCTTCTCATAATTTCCTTTTGCAACGAGGAGATCGGCCATTTTATCAGAGGCGTTGGCAATACCGTTCTGGTTGTCTTCCTCCTGCCAGGTCACCAGGGCATTATGCAGGGCATTGGCAGCCATGCCGTATTCTTTATTGTCAAGATGGGCAAGGCCTGACTCATAATCCTTACGTGCCTGGCTTTTGGGGCCTGATGGCTCTTCACCAGCTTCGCCTGGATTTGTGGGGATCATTTGCAGTGATTGTTCGCTCATATCTATTCCTGTTATTTTAGGTTGGTTAGCTGTTTAGTCTGTAGGGTATTAGGTTAACGTTACTCTGGGTGAATTATTAAAAGGGGTGGCGTCGGTTTTCTGTACTGTTATTTTTAAACGCCTAAACGCCTAAACGCCTAAACTCCTTATAGTGCTGCATTGCTTAAAGTAAGCGGCGCCGCCTTTGCATTTTCAGCCATGGTGCCCATGGTTTTAAGCGCTTCTTGGGCCAAAGATCCTACGGTTGTTCTGTGGGGAAGTCCTTTTTCATACACCGTCAATTCAGCATCGTCATCCTGTAATGATTCGATTTGACTGCGCACCTCCATGGCATTAATGCGTCCAAAGAGACGGGCGGCATGACCACGGGTGGCGGGATCTGCATGGGAAAGCATGTCAAAGACAGAATAAATTGGTGTCTCACGGACGACGTTTGGGCTATGCTCGGCAATGGTTCCTAAGGCCCACAGGACCTGGACGCGGCTTGTGGGTATATTACGGTGGAGGAGGAGGTGGCGGGTGAAGGCCCCAAAGATATCAGCCCGGAGGGCAATAACATAAGCAACCGCCTCAAGCACACCCCAGTGGGTTGCTGCGGAATCCGTACAAGATTCATACATACGGTGCAGGAGATCACTCACCATCCCGGGTCTACGGGTGGAAATCCGCCGGCACACTTGTCCCATGATGTAGGCGATGTGATACCGTTCACTTTCGTCTGGTGCGTATAAGAGACGCTGCATGAACCGTAATGTTCGCGTGTTCACCAACCCTGCTGCGACAAGGGCATCAATATTTTCTTCTCTAACCCATTTTTCCACATCGTTCTTGTTGGTCCGCTGTTTCAGCGCCTTAGGGTCAGGCAACGGTTCCAGGTCAGGAACTGTAAAAGAAGAAATGGCCGTATTTTTAATCTTTTCAGACTTCTGTTTTTTGTGGCTGTCAATGTTCTTGGATAGCGAGGCCACATCCTTATTTAAACGAATAAAGAAGAGCACGCCGCGAATCATCCGGCCATCGGCGGTACCGTTCTCGTAAACGAAATGATCCACCTCGTTATAATGCTCTATGCGGTCAGAAAGATAATCTTCATCAGGATCAAGATCCCAGGCCAGATCTGGGTTGTCGTCACAGGCCGCCACCATGCATTCCACCATGGCAGAGCCGACATTAAAACCTGTCGGGTCGGAGGTGTATACGGCGCCGCATTGGCATTCGCCAAGGAGGAATTCGTCCATCTTGCGTTCAATGGGTTCGGTTGGCCGACCGATGTCTTGGCCACAGAATGGACACCATGGCCGGACTCTATCTGCACCTTTTTTCATAATATAACTCTGTTATCTAGGTGATTAGGTTATTCGCTGTTTAGGCTTGATACGTTCTGCAGCCTAAATGTCTAAGGGGGGCAAATTACAATTTCTCGGCAAGAATCTGCTTGAACATAGGCTCAACCGGGTAGCCGAGGGATTCAGCCTTTTTCAGGGCCTTTTCAGCTTCCTGATACTTGTCATTATAAAACAGAGCGACGGCGAGGTTGTTGTGGGCCATTGGGTAGTCTGGCTCCATTGCCACACCTTTTTTGGCGGCGTGCAAGGCTTCGTCATATTTGCCTGCGCCGATCTTTGCTGCCGCAAGGTTGATCCAGGCAAAGGCCAGTTTGGGGTCATTAAGGGTGGCCTTGGTGTAGGCATCCATGGCTTTGTCGTTGTCACCCTGCTGTTGGTGGATGAGACCAATGTTGCAATAGGCTTGGGCTGGATTTACCGAGTGGATGAGGGCCTTTCTGTTAGCCTCCAGTGATTTGTCAAGCTCGCCCATTTCAAAGTAGAGGGCGCCGAGATTGATGTACGATTCGGCTGAGGCCTCATCGATCTCAATGCACTTGAGGAGTTCCTGTAAGGCATCCTCTTGACGGCCGGCCTTACGGTAAACCAGGGCAAGGTGGTGATGGGCCATGAGGGATTTCGGGAATTCCAGTGTTTTTGCTTCCATTTCGGCAATAACGGCTGGCAAATCTTCGGTAGTTTGTTGTTCAGACATGGGGAAACCTCTTTGTCAAATTGTAAAAAACGGTGTTAGTACACCGGTATATTTAATATCCTAGTAGCTGCTTCCGTCCCCAAAATGTAAACCATTGCAGGCAACGACTTCTCTCGGGAATAAGATGTTTATATCCTCAAGTGAGTCTCGGATAACGTGCAAACAGCAATTCCAGTAGAGCTTTGGTTTCGGTTGAATTGGACCAACATTAAGCATGGTTTTAAATAATTCAAGGGGTTAATTGCATACCATGAATATAAGGTTTAAGCTTGTTTAACTGATAGCTTTAATACCCTGACAAGGGAAATGTTTTTATAGAGATGTTACGCGGGATATGAGAAAGAAAAAAATGCCTGGAAATCCGAAGTCGCAGCCTATCTGCTGGTCTTGAAGTCCGTGCGTATCGTGTGTCTTCGTGGTAAGAAAAATAGTTTGATATTGTGAGTTGGTTGTGAAAAAAAATAATGGGTCGCACGTTATGAAGGGAATTGTCGTTGCAGGTCTCGGTGGCGGGTCTGGAAAGAGTGTTGTGGCAGTGGGGCTCTGCGCCTATTACGCCAGGCTGGGTAAGAAGGTGCTGCCGTTTAAAAAAGGCCCGGATTATATTGATGCGGGATGGCTCTCCTTGGCGGCGGGTCATGGTTGTTATAATCTGGATCCATTTCTGATGGAAGAGGGTGCCTTGGTGGACTCCTTTCAGCGTAGAGCTGCCGCAGCTGAGCTGGTCATTGTTGAAGGTAACCGCGGCTTATACGACGGGGTTGACGCCCATGGCGGTTATTCCACTGGAGAGCTTGCCAAACTTCTTGATTTGCCTGTGCTCCTTGTGGTGGATTGCACCAAGACCACCCGCACCATTGCGGCCCTGGTGCTTGGCTGTAAGGTCCTTGACCCTGAGGTGAATATCGTTGGTGTGGTTCTCAACAGGATTGGCAGCAGCCGGCATGAAAAAATTGTGCGTGAGGCGGTTGAGACCTATGCCAAGGTTCCTGTTGTTGGTGTCTATCGCCGCATGAAGAGAGATATCTTTCCCATGCGCCACCTCGGGGTGACCCCTTTTCAGGAGTACGACGGGGCTGATGAGGCTATTGGCGACCTCGCCCAGGGGGTTGCTGAGCATATGGATATGGACCAGGTTGAAGGTCTGATGGCTGATTTGTCCGACCGCTTTGGTGCGACCAATGCGCCAGCCGTGCAACAATCTCAGGTGAAGATCGGGGTTATTCAGGATGCGGCCTTTCAGTTTTATTATCCTGAAAATTTGCAGACCTTAAAAGATAAAGGAGCTGAACTGATCCCCATCAACTCTTTGACCGATGCAGCCCTGCCCGCTGATCTTGACGGCCTCTATATTGGTGGCGGGTTTCCGGAAACCAGTGCGCCGATGCTCGCCAGGAATGCAAGATTTCGGGATTCCGTGAAGCTGGCGGCTGAAGATGGCTTGCCCATTTATGCCGAGTGCGGCGGCCTGATTTATCTGGGCAGTAAGATTACCCTTGGGGGACAAGACTATCCCCTGGTGGGGATTTTCCCGGTTGAATTCACCCTGCAGGAACGTCCCCAGGCCCATGGATACACGGTGGCTACAGCCACAGCGCAAAATCCGTTTTACGCCGAAGGGGTGCAGGTTAAGGGTCATGAGTTCCGCTACTCAAAGGTGGAGCATTGGCTGGGAAAAGAGGCTGATCTGGGGTTTAAAATGGAACGTGGGGTTGGCTTTTCAGGTGGCGGTGACGGTTTGGTTTACAAGAATGTTCTGGCCCTCTACACCCATGTCCATGCCGT
>JAQIBE010000274.1 GCA_027859235.1 Desulfobulbaceae bacterium | reverse complement strand
GCGCCTGAGCATGTAAGGGCTCCAGGGCCATGCCGCATTTGGGGCAGTCCCCCGGCCCCTGCTGCTCCACCTCAGGATGCATGGAGCAGGTGTAGGTCTGGGCTGTTGCCTGGGTGTCTGGCGAGGGGGCGTCTGGAGTCTTTCCTCCGTGGTCGTGGCCGGCACTCTTGCCCTCCCCGGCTCCATAATCACCGGGATTCTCCTTGAATTTAGCCAGGCAATGATCGCTGCAGAAATAATAGGTTTTGCCGTTATGTTCGTAATCGCTAAAGGCCGCTTCATCTTCTGTGCTCATGCCGCAGACCGGATCAACAAATTTCTTTGTCTCCCCGTCATCGTGGCTATGTTCTTGATGGTGTGCATGTTTCATGATATTCACCTCCCATGGCTGAATGAAAAAGCCTGTACTGCCTGAGTATTATTCAGCCACCGACATATTTACCAGGATCCTTGTCAAAGGATTCCTTGCAGCTGTCGGAGCAGAACCTGTAGGTCTTGCCAGCAAAATCACTGCTGGCCGCACCATCGCTGACACCCATACCGCATACCGGGTCTTTGTCTGCCCCTTGGTCGGTGTGCTTAGCGTGTTCATCATGTTGATGCTCATCAGATGCGTTGTCGTGGCTGCCTCCCTCTGACGGGTGCTCCTGATGATCTCCGTGGCCGCCGCAACAACCGGAGCCCCTCTTCATCATCAGGTAAACAACCAGACCAGCAACCAGGCCGGCAACCAATATCCAAAAAATAGTTACAGGGATCATAACACTCCTCCTTTGTGGTGCTGATTTTCAGTCTCGTGCGGGTCACCGGCCAAGGCCTCTAGGATGGGGCACTCATTCACCGGACCCTCGCTGTAACAGGTCTTGGCTAGATGCTCCAGGCCCACAAGTATGCGGGAAAGATCCGTGATCCGCCAACGGATTTCGTGGATCTCTGCTTCCGTCCACTCTTTGACTTCGGCCACGGATGCCCCGGGGTCATCCTGCAGGTTGAGCAGTTTATGAATTTCGTTTAGGAAAAACCAAGCTCCTTGGCCTTTTTAATAAAGGTCAGGTGGCCGATATCCTCTTCCGGATAGATGCGGTAGTTTACTGGGGTGCGGGCCGGCTCGGCAATCAGGCCTCGCCGCTCGTAGAAGCGCACCGTATCAACGCTTACCCCCCGCTTTCTTGGCTACTTTGCCTATGGTCAGTCCCTTCATAACGAAACTCCTGTTCAAAAAGATACTCAGTTTCTACGTACACTCTAAACATTGGACCATGATCAGGGTCAAGGGTTTCTGCGGTTTTTATAAAAGAAGGGGGCGGCCTAGTCTCTCCTCTACTACATTATGAAGTTAAGCAGGGAAACGATGTCAAGAAATATCATTCGTAAAAAATACATTTGTATATCTATTTGCCGCTGTGATAACCTAACTACAGATATAGCCTGGAGATGGGAGTCTTTCTCCATCATCGTCTAAAGTTGTTTAACCCAAAGGAGATAAACAATGATTATGAAACGTTTTGGAATGGCAGCATTACTGCTCAGCGCTATAGCGCTCACTACAACTGGTTGTGGTATGATAAATAAGGGCAGTGGAGAAAAAGGGACGAAGATGTCTGGGGCAGAACATAAAAGATTGTATCCTGAAGGTCACAATAGAAGTTTAGGCAAGAACTGCTACTATGATCAAAAAACTGATTCGTTTTTCTGTACTTATACAGAAGAATAGGCCCGCCTTTGAAAAGTTGATCTTCAAAAAAATGGTGTCAGCCAGGATTTCTTGTTCGATAAATTGTTTTGTGACATACAAATACCCTAAATAGGCAAAAGCCTATTTAGGGTATTTACGTTTTGGAGAGAAACCTGCTTCATAAAATTATCAAGCCCTCTATTTTCCATAATAGACGCCGCCCTTGTGTTTTTTGCCGTCAATGGTTTTAAAAAGAATCATCAGTTGATAGCGGCCTTTATTACCTAAGTTGTAGCCGTTCATATACCAGTCTCCCATTTTGATCAGTCCTTTGCTGGCCGTCTTGCCGTCGGGATCGATAACTTTTGAATTAATGACCACATCTCCCAGCACCTTGCCATGCTCCTCGATTTTCACCATGAAATTATGGCTACCGCCATGTTGCATATCTTCACTGGCCTTCATGACATGGAAAGAAACGTCGTAACCGTCAATCACCTTCTTTTCGAGAAACATGTCCTGCTGCTGTTGGCTGGCTATGCTTGGAGCCTGGTTGCCGTGACTGCTATGGTCATCGCTTGCCTGGAGCAGAAGCGGTGTCAACAGGACAAGAAAAGTAACGAGAATAATAAGATTAGTTTTTTTCATCTTTTTTACCGTACCTAAATAAGAAATATAAAAGGAGGGCGTATACTCGAAATACGCCGGACTATTTTCTAAGTTTTTCTTGAACCTGTAAAGCCATACCATAAATAATCGGTAGGACAAGCAGACTGAGTACAGTCACTGTCACCATGCCGCCCACCATGGGAGCGGCGATGCGTTGCATCACCCCGGATCCGGTGCCGCTCCCCCACATGATTGGCAACAGACCGGCAATAATTGCCGTGGCGGTCATGGCAATGGGGCGAACCCGCTCGGCAGTGCCTTGGTAGACAGCATCCATAATTTCTTCGCCGCTGAGTCGTGTGTGCAGAACTCTACGCTTGGCCACCTCCTGATCGATAAAGGTGAGAACCAAAACACCTATCTCGGCAGACACCCCTGCCAGAGCAATAAAACCCACGGCTACCGCTACTGAGACGTTAAAGCCAAGCCAGTAGATAAGCCAGATACCGCCGATGAGACTGAAAGGAATGGAGAGCATAACAACCAACGGCTCGGTAACATTCCGAAAATTAAAGTTCAACAGCAGGAAAATAACCATCAAGGTGGCGGGTACGACAATTCGCATTCGTTCTGCAGCCCGCTCCATATATTCGAATTGGCCGGACCAGATCAGGGTATATCCAGGCGGTATTTTCACCTGATTTTCCACGACCTGCTTGGCTTTGGCCACATAGCCACCGATATCCGAGGATTTGATATCCACATAAACCCAGGCATTGGTTTTGGCGTTTTCACTTTTGATAACCGGGGCTCCTCGGCGCAGTACCAGCTCAGCCACCATGCCCAGAGGTATTTGGGCGCCGGTTGGCGTTGGGATAAGCACCCGCTTGAGTTGTTCCAGGTTGTCGCGTAATTCTCGAGGATAACGAACATTAACGGGATAGCGCTCCAGTCCCTCGATAGTGTGGGTGACATTCATGCCGCCTATGGCGGTTTGGATCACGTCCTGGATATCACCGGTGGTGAGACCATAACGGGAGGCTTCTGCGCGGTTGATGTCAAAATCGAGGAAATAGCCGCCGACCGCCTTATCACCAAAGGCGGACAATGTTTCCGGCATTTTGGTCAGGGCCCGTTCAATGCCTCCGGTTATCTTTCCCAGCACCTCCAGATCCGAACCGCTGACCTTAATGCCCACCGGGGTCTTAATGCCAGTGGAAAGCATGTCGATTCTTGTTTTAATCGGCATGGTCCAGGCATTGGCCAGGCCGGGAAAGCGGATGGCCTTGTCCATTTCACCCATAAGTTCCTTGGTGGTCTTGGCGGGATTGGGCCATGTCTCTTTAGGCTTGAGGCGTATAGTGGTCTCCAGCATGGAGAGGGGGGCCGGGTCAGTGGCTGTATCTGCCCTGCCCGCTTTGCCGAACACGGTTGCCACTTCTGGAAAGCTGCGGAGGATTTTATCGGTTTGCTGGAGTAATTCTCTGGCCTTGGTAATGGACAGGCCTGGATAGGTGGTGGGCATGTAGAGGATATCCCCTTCATCAAGGGGCGGCATAAATTCACTGCCGAGTTTAGTCAAGGGGTATACAGTAGCAATCATCAGACCAAGGGCTGCCAACAGGGTAAGCCAACGAAACTTTATGGCAAGCCGCAATACCGGGCCATGGAGCCAGTGCAGGATTCGGTTCACCGGGTTTTTGGCCTCAGGCATGATCTTGCCCCGGATAAAAAAGCCCATCAAAACCGGCACCAGGGTGATGGCAAGCAGAGCAGATGCTGCCATGGCGTAAGTCTTGGTAAAGGCCAGAGGAGAAAAAAGCCTTCCCTCTTGGGCCTGCAGGGTAAACACCGGGAGGAAAGACACGGTGATGATCAAGAGCGAGAAAAACAGGGCGGGACCAACCTCGTGGGATGCCGAGGCAATAGCCTGCCAACGTTCTTCGTTTGAGAGAAGTTCGCCATTTTTTCTTTTGGCAGCATTTTCCAGATGCTTGTGGGCATTTTCGATCAGAACAATGGCCCCGTCAACCATAGCGCCAATAGCAATAGCGATTCCGCCAAGGGACATAATATTGGCGTTTACCCCTTGCCAACGCATGACAATAAAGGCCATTAGAATGCCAATTGGCAGGGTCAGGATGGCGACCAGGGCAGAACGGGCATGGAGCAAGAAAATAATACAGATAAAGCTGACAACCAATGATTCCTCAATGAGCTTTCCCTTGAGATTGTCTACCGCACGTTCAATCAGGTTGCCACGATCATAGACCGGAACGATCTCCACCCCTTCCGGCAACCCCTTGGCCAGCTCTGTTAATTTTTCCCGAACCCGCTCAATGGTGGTCAGGGCATTTTCGCCATAACGCATGATGACGATTCCGCCTGCTACCTCGCCTTCGCCATTAAATTCGACAAGGCCCCGACGTAATTCCGGGCCAAGATGAATATTTGCCACGTCTTGGAGACGAATGGGGGTGCCGTTGCCGTCAACACCTACCGGGATGGTCTTCAGGTCATCAATGCCACGGAGATACCCTTTGCCCCGGACCATGTACTCGGTCTCCGCCATTTCAATGAGCTTGCCGCCGACATCGTTATTAGACCGTTGTATGGCCATTTTCACTTTGGACAACGGGATTTTGTAGGCCAGCAAAACATTGGGGTCGACCTCTACCTGGTATTGCTTGACATAGCCGCCAACAGAGGCCACCTCGGCCACACCTTCGACAGTCTGCAGTGGATACCGTAAATACCAATCCTGCAGGGAACGAAGATCCGCCAGATCATGTTTGCCGCTCCGGTCTACCAGGGCATATTCGTAGATCCAGCCCACCCCGGTGGCATCCGGACCCAGGGCGGGCGAGACCTCGGCTGGAAGGCGGGAGCGGACATAGTTCAGGTATTCAAGGACTCTGGTGCGGGCCCAGTACATATCCGTGCCGTCCTCGAAAATAATATAGACAAAGGAGATACCAAAAAAGGAATAACCCCGGACATTTTTGGTGTTTGGCACGGCCAGCATTGCCGTGGTGAGAGGATAGGTTACCTGGTCTTCAACAACCTGGGGGGCCTGACCTGGGTACTCGGTGAAGACAATAACCTGGACATCGGAAAGATCAGGGATGGCATCAAGGGGCGTGTTGATCAGAGACCACACACCAACGGCGACCACGATGGCGGTACAAACGAAGACCATGAATTTGTCACGCAGGCAGATGTCAATGATCTTTTTTATCATTGAGCCACCTCCAGTTTTTCCATGGTCGTGTCCGTCATGTCAAGGCCGTTATCTTCGAGGTTGTCCATGGTGACATCATCCATAGTCATGTCTGCCATATCGTCAGAACTTGCACCATCTTGTTGTTCTTTCGACATGATTTCCAGCATCTTGGCAGTGGCCTCTCGGAGTTTTGACTCCGAATCAATCAGGAACTGGCTTGAGGTAACCACCTCTTCACCAACCTCGACGCCGCTTAAAATCTGGGTGAGCCCGGCGGCTGAAATTCCAACTTTTACCTCGCGCGGCTCAAATTTTCCCTCGTCTCGACGTATGAAGACCTGCACCCTGGTACCGGAACGAACCAACGCTTCTGAAGGGATGACCACCGCCTCAACCTTGCGACCGGTCTGGAGAGTGACATTGGCGAACATATCGGGTTTGAGCTGACCATCTTCATTGTCAAATTCCAGCCGCATACGCGCTGTGCGGGTCTTCTGTTCCATATAGGGATATATAAAGGCAACCTTGCCAGAAAAAACCTTGCCGGGGACGGCGGCTACGGTCATTTCGCCAACATCCCCAAGCTTGACCCATGGTAATTCATTCTCATACACATCAACATATACCCAGACACTAGAGAGGTCGGCCAACATATAGAGTTCATTTTGGGGTGTAACAAACTGCCCTTCTTTTGCCCCTAGTTTCAGGACGATACCGGAAAAACGAGAATGAATATGCAGACTCTTCTTTACATTTTTACTGGCGGTAAGCTCTTTAAGCTGATGGTCTGAGACATCGAAAAGCTCCAACCGTTTTTTCGAACTGGCAACCAGATCGATAGCCCCCTGGCGGATATCAGGGAAAGGGCTGTCTTTGAGGATCTCTAAATTCTTCAGCGCGATCAGATATTCCTGCTGGGTTGCAACGAGCTGAGGTGAGTAAATGGAGAGAAGGATAGTATCGTACTCGACCCGTTCACCGGTCTTATTGATATAGAGTTCTTCGATCCACCCTTCAGTCTTAAGGTGAATGCTGGTCATCCGCTCTTCATTGTAATCCACCCGGCCCACCGCCCGTATGGTACGGTTCAGGATCTGTTTTTTTGCTATTTTGGTGCGAACACCGATATTTTGTGCCATGACCGGATCGATCCTTACGGTGCCGGTGGGGTCATCGCTTCCTTTATCGTCTTCGGCATAGACGGGAATATAGTCCATGCCCATCTCATCCTTGGCCGGAGTCGGTGAGGTGATGGCCGGGTTCATCGGGTTTCGGTAGAACAGAGCCTTGCCGCCTTCCTCTTGTGTTGCAGGAACTTCATGCTGCATCTTTGATCCCACATAATAATATCCGGCACCCAAACCAATAAAAAGTGCTGCCAAAATTGATATGGAAACGGCAATGTTTTTTTTATTCATTAATATTCTCCGTGCCAGTTGCAGCGACCAGTCGGGCCAGTGCCTGCTGCGCACTGCTGAAGGCTTTCCAATATTTGGTTTCGTAATTGTACAAAGAGGTTTGCGCCCCTATCAGGTTAAGGAAATCCACCTTGTTTACCTGGTACCCTGCCAGCATGGAGTCGACCGTCTGCTTGGCCTGAGGAATAATACCGCCCTGGTAGAGCTTGGACTGTTCTGCCGTTTGTTTGTAGTCGGTAACAGCGTTCGCGACCTCAGCAGCCACCATATTGCGGCTATTTTTTAAGGCGTACACCCATTGCAGCTTTTCACTGTTTCGTTGACTGAGGTTATTCTTCAGACTCGTGCGATCAAAGAAAGGCAGGGTCATGGTTACACCAAGCGATCCGAAATCCGCCCTGTCTGTGCCATTTAGATTCTGGCCGTTTCGATGGCCATAGATCGCCCCAACCGTAAAGTCGGGATAATAATCTTTGTGGGCCAAATCCACCTTAGCTCGGGAGGCCTCAATTTTTTTATCGAGACCAATAAGCAGTGGCCGTATCTTTTGGGCATTGCCCTGGAGTGCTTCCAAAGGAAGGAGAGTGGGAAGTGTTGTAGAGGCAGAATCCGGAAGGTTAATGACTTGATCTATTGGCCGGTTCAGCAGGGCGTTGAGTCGTGAGACCTGATTCTGCCTCGTGTTCTGTAGATCAATTTTGGCATCAAGAAGTTTGGAAAGCTCGAGCTGGGCTAAAAGCACATCCTGCTGCAGGCCTTTACCGACCTGATACTTGGTTTGGGAAATAGTTACTAATTGGTGTAACAGTTCACGGTTTCGCTTCACCGTCTCTATGGCTCGATCAAGGAAAAAGAGGTTCCACCAGACCGTCTTCACATCTTTGACCAGATGCAGTTGCTCTTCATCTACATCGGCAACGGCAGCAAGACTTTCCTGCCGGGCTGACTCCTCCATTAAGGCAAGTTTGCCAGGAAAGGGGAGTCCCTGACTCAGACCAACCTGCATTTGGGTCATATTTTCCTGAGTAGTCGAAAAGCTATCAAGCGGCAAGTTGGCTATACCCAGGGTCAGCTTTGGGTCAGGCAGGCTGCCACGTTGTTCAGGGATATGGGCTAAGGCGTCGGCCCTGGCCTTGATTGCCTCCAAGCCAGGATTCGCAGCCAAGGATTCTTCCACCGCCTGTTCAAGAAAAAGCGGGGGGTCTGCATTGGCATCAGTCAGGCCAATCTGAAGCAACAGGAGACAACAGAATATAGTTGCCAAGGTGTTTTTTTGAAACACGAATGTCATCACTCATCTCCAAAGATGAATTTGAAACTAGCAAGTCTACAACTGTCATACTGAAAAAATAAGACCACATTACAAAAGAGCTACCTGACTAGAAAGAAATTTTCAGTCGAACTCTCCCGTCGATATATCCTCAGGAAGACTTTCTACCGTAAGTCTCTGTTGCTTGTTGTCTGCACCTCCATCAACTCTCATATCAAAGACAACGTTATTACCGAGGATATTATTCGCTTTCCCAGGCTGATTACGCTGGCCAGGTGATGACATGCTCAGTTTTCCCATTTTTTGAAGAAAGTTAAAAATCACTCTTTCTTTTTGGGCGGAAACTTCAATCAACTCTTCAATATTTTTTGGGCGTCGTTCAATGCTTTGCGTCAAAGTGTCATTTTTTAACACCTCAATACGAGTATCATATTCTGTAAGTTTTTTTTGCAGAGCACCATTTATCAAACGAGCCTCCTTAGCGGTAGCTTGAGACAGCGAACCTTCCTCAACACCACGAAGAACTTGGGCATATAATGTTGCAAATTGTGCCTCAGCTGTATACATGGTTTCAGACATTGATTCGCTCACACTACAAAGCAGTACGAGGAACACTGCGATTAATAACCTCGACATAAAAACCTCCTGTTCTAAAATCATTTTTTACCTTTAATTATCAATAAATAATGATGATAAATCAATATATTATATAACCTGGATTCAAGTGATAAGTGCATAACCCATTAATTTTCTGACATTCACGCCGGTAAGTTTTTCAAATACTTCATAGGGCGTTTTGAACTTGAGACATTTTCTAGGTCGGCTGTTA
>JAQIBE010000230.1 GCA_027859235.1 Desulfobulbaceae bacterium | reverse complement strand
TTCACAAACAGGGTGAGGAAGACCGGCCTGCCGCTTTTGCCCGCCTTGATGACCTCGCCGAAATCGATCTTGACCATGATGGGGTACATCATGAAGAACAGGCAGACGGCGATGGGAATAGACACCACCGGCGCCCCGTTCACCTCGATGGCCATGGAGTCAAGACGCTTCGCCAGATCAGGAACGGCCTTGCCCAGCAGGATGCCGCAGGCAATGCATAACCCGACCCAGACGGTCAGATAACGCTCAAAGATACTGGTCATATGGATCTCGTCGTTGGCAGAATGTGGTTTATTGCTCATGAAAATACCCCTTGTCCCCTAAATAATTGCCTCGATTCTGGGAAGTTATCAGCTACAGGCCCCAGCCTTTTTTTGCTTGAGGTAGGCCATTAGTTTTTCCCGGTCTTCCATGGCCTGTTTTTTCTTCGGCAACGCAATGTGCAGGGCGGCAATAATATCTTGCGCCAAACTGCTGTTGTCGCTGTTAACCCGGCAATACATCCATTTGTTTTGACGTCGTCCTTCCACCCAGCCGTTGTTTTTCAGGTATGCCAGGTGCCGTGACACCGTCGATTGTGGCAGCCCCAATCCCTCCATAATATCGCAGACGCAATATTCGGCCCCGTCAAGAAGTAGAGCCATGATCCGCAGCCTGGTCTCATCACCCAGGGCCTTAAATTGTTCGCTAATTTTTAGCATAAAGACATCATATCCGTATATGCGGATATGATGGAAGGCATTTTTAAAAAAGAATTATTTTTTCAACAGGACGAATGACACAAAAAGGCATCCCTAATGCTGTAATTACCTTGGGTTGCTGCGCTAGAAAAAATATCCAGCCACCTGTGACTTATGTCACTGATAACCCTTCGCTCCTTTAATACAATTGCGGATCAAGAGGAATCCATAATAATCTCAGGGAGAAAAGGACATGAAAAAAAGATTTTCAAAAGCGGCGATCGGTGCGTGTATTCTCGGACTTGGTCTACAGATGGGGGCGGCCCATGCCGGGCCGATGATCGAATTTGGCGATGACGGCTATCTGCAAATTGATGTGAAATTTCAAGGTATTGCTGAACATACAGATTTTGGTTCAGGGGTAGCAGGTGATGAAAATCGCACCGATATGAACCTGCGAAGAGCACGGTTTGTCTTCACAGGAATGATGAATGACACCTGGGGGGCCAAATTCCAGACCTGCGGAGGCACCAGTGCCAGCAATAATTTCGGGGCTGGTGGATATGGCCTGTCCCTGTCAAACGCCAAACTCAACTCCAATATCAGACTGGTCGATGGCTATCTCTTTGGCCTCATTGACGATACCTTTAATATCAAACTTGGCCTGAACAAGATTCCTCTTACCAGGGCGAATCTGGATGCCTGCTTTTCGCCCCTTGCCACCGAAAGATCCGCCTTTGTCTATTCACCCTACGGCACGGATGCCACCAAAAACAGCAGGGACATGGGCCTGACGGCCACCGGTAATTTTTTTAATGATCACATAAAATACTGGGGGGCAATCATGGAGGGACGGGAAGGGTCAACTGAATTCTATAATTCTATGAACAATATGACCTTTATCTCAACCCCAGAGCCTGAAAGTAATCTCACCTATATTGCCAGGCTGCATTATTCATTTCTTGATCCGGAGAACAGCCCCACCGCCATGGGCTACAAGGGCACCTATCTAGGGAAGAAAGGCCGGATACTTACCCTTGGAGTTGGCGCGGCATATGAGGCAGACGCCGTCTATAGAAATACAACCCCTGCAGGCATGACACCAACAACGGGACTCTTGACGGGTGTGGTTTTAGACGATGAAACCGCTGACTATACGGCCCTTACCGCAGATATATTTTTCGAATACCCCTTTGACAATGGCGGCGTTGTCACGGCGACAGCGCTCTATCTTGATGTAGATTTTGATGATGCCTACTTGACCGCCACTGCTGTGGCTGATCAAAACACTATGGTTGGCGGCATGTTGGGCCAGAGAGAGGGTTATTATGTCAAGGCGGGATATGTGTTACCTTTCACGGTGGGAGATACAGGTTTAATTCAGCCCTTTGCCCGCTATGAAGAATGGGACCTGGCTTCACTGATGGGAATCCAAGATCAGACTGTTACGCAGACCGGTGTTGGCGTCAACTATTATGTAAATGGGAATGATAAATTAAGATTTTCCCTTGAATACTTTAAGACCGAGTATGACACAGACACAAAATTGGGCGACTATTTAAGTCAAACAACTGGGACTACGTACGATGGGTATGATACCATTACCGCCATGTTCATGGTTCAGCTCTAAGATCCTTTAATGTCCATCAACCTCCTGCCTGTTTGGGCAGGAGGTTGATGGGCCGGAGTACGCATGAAAAAAATAGCCATTTTTATTTTCTTTACCCTTGTCAGCAGCACTTTCGCCTATGCCGAAGAATTGGTGCTTGACCTCAAATCAGGAAATTCCGTCATCATCGAATATACCGGTGTTATTGAAAGTGTGTCCCTGATTGGCGAAACCGATGCTATAAAAACGATGAACTTCCAGAAGGATCCAAAAAAATCAGGAGAAAACATTACCACGCAACCCAACGTCGTCTCCTCTCCCCCTGAGACGACACAGGTCAAAGACCAAAAAAACGGCTGGATTCGCATGAAAATGGCTGATCCACTCTCAGAAGATTAAAGTGGCATTCAATATCTAAACATGGCACCTCTGATTCATGAACAATAAGACGCCAAAGAGTATGTCAGTCGCCTGGAGCCGTTATTGGTCCACAGCCAACCCTAAATCTTCTGGTTGCCTTCCGGAGGCCCCAAAGGCTGTGGAAGATCGTATCCAGGAAATATGGTCCTCTTTCCTCTCCACCCTTCCCCAAAATGCCCGATTACTAGACATTGGCACTGGTGGCGGTGCTGTTCTTAAGGCCGCGTTGACCAGTCGTCCAGATCTACAATTGACCGGTATTGATTACGCTGCAACATTACCTGATCTCGGCAAACAGGTAACAATGATCCCCAAAACAAAACTCGAGCAACTCCCCTTTCGAGATGAAAGTTTTGAGGTAATCACCAGCCAATTTGCCCTTGAATACGCCACCCTGCCAGAGGCGCTTGCCGAAATAAAACGAGTTCTGGTGCCAACCGGGTCTTTCTTATTTCTTTGTCATCATGCTGAGGGAATCATCAAAGAGCACAATGTCTCAAGACAAACAGCAATCAAAGACCTCTTGGCTGGTTCAGGTTTACTGAACAGTGCGATCAAGATCGTACAGGGGAAAAAGAACCATAACCCCAAGAAACTCAAACTCCTTGCCAAACTCCTTCAGGCCCTGCAACTCAAACACCCAGATCAAGCTATCATTAATGAAGTTGCTGAAATGACGGCGAATATGACGCAAGAGACAGGTGGGTTACGGAAATTATTGTCCCTGAGGCAGGATATAGAAATGGAAGGTCGGAGAATATCGGCATTGGCGGCAGCCGCTTTAGATCACGGCCAGGTAGAGGATATTGTGCGTCAAGTCGCGTCCCCAGAGAGAGAGGTCGCCTTTGAACTGATTGCTGTGCCTGAAACCAGTACACCGTTGGCCTGGAAAATCAGCACGGTTTTCAGCTAAAATCTTCAATGACCCCCTTAAGGCTACCCTTAGGAAGATTCACTTATCTCTTGGAGCTTATCAGGGTTCGTTACGATAATAAGAGCACCTTGCCCTTTGGCTTCTGAGTCAATCCCGCCATCTTCTTTCAGTTTTTTGATAATGCGGGCAACGACCTCCCGGCATGTCCCGAGCATTGAGGCAATTTCTCCCTGTGACAGGCTACAAGTAGCTCGGTTTTTTTTCATCCAGTCTCTGTGAAATGAGAATAGTTTTTGCCACTCTGGCCGTCATTTTCAAAAAGGCAAAATCATCTATCAGCTCAGAGTACACGGCAAGTTTTCTGGACATGCACTGGATAAACTGCATGGACAGTTTATTGTTGCCAGCGAGAATTTCCCCCAGTTTCTTCTTGGCCAAACAATAAAGCTTGGTATCTTCAGCGCAGCAGGCATTGGCAAATGAGTGCTCCGCATACATATTTGCCAGGCAAAAGACCTCGCCAGCCTCAACAAACCACAAAGTCAACTTCGTGCCATTTGCATCGCTTTTGAATATTTCCATTTTTCCCTTTTCGACAAAATAGAGATGATCAACAACCTCACCCTGAGAAAAGACGAAATTTCCTTTTCGGCAACTACGCCTTATCAGCTTACTTGATAATTGTTCCAGAGTCTGATCTGCTAAATTTCCCATCATCGGCAATGATTTTATGAAACTAAATTCCACCTCACCCATATCTCATCCCCGTTTTATTTTTTTAATGAATCAGTAATTTTCTAAAAAATCTCAAACAAATGGAAGCACGATAAAATAAACTCCTAAGCCCCCTATCACCAACCCTGCTCCCTTTCTAAACCAGGTGGCACCTTGGCCAAAGGTTGAATTTGCCAGAAGTTTTTTAACGGTGGCCGTGGAACTGCCGGCTATGGCAATGGGGATGCAGTGGCCGATACCAAAGAGGGTGATCAGCATAATGCCGGTGGCGATTTTTGCCTGCACCGTGATAATGGCCAGGATTGGGGCGATGAAGCCAAAGGTGCAGGATCCGGACAGTACGCCATAGGCCAGGCCCAGGATAAAGGCGCCCATGGCCCCCTTTACCTTCAGTCTGCCCATCATAGCGCCCGGAATGGCACATTTGGCAAAATCCAACATGTCAACGGCCACCCAGACGAGAATGACACCGATCAAAATTGTCCAATAGGAGCCGACATCACCCAGCATGCGCCCGAGCAGAGCGCAGACCACACCGACAATGGCAATGGTGATAAAGAGACCGAGACTGAACAGCACGGCAAATGTCACCGCCTGTCGTCCCTCGATGATTTCATCCTGACCACCGACATAGGCGACAACCAGAGGAATGGAGGCCATGTGGCAGGGGCTGAGCAGCACACTGATCATCCCCCAGCTAAAAGCGCCGAGGGCGGCAATCCATGTGCCGCTGCTGATCCAGGTGTTGACCTGAATAAAAATAATGTCCATCATGATCAGTTATCCTGTGGTGATTCGACACCCATTTTAGTGAGTTGGTCAATGATCGCCTCTTCATTCATAAAGCCCACGTGTCGAAATACCTCATTGCCGTCTTCAGCAAAAAAAACCTGGGTGGGAATCACTGAGACCTTGAATCTTTTAGCCTGAGCCGCATCTTGCCAGACATCGATGAAGACAATGGCTGCCCTGCCCTCATACTCGACAGTCAGCTTCTCCAATATTGGGGCCATCATCTTGCATGGGATGCAGGTATGGGCGCCTAGGTCAACCATGGTAATCATGCCAGGTACCGGTACCTGGGCGGAAGATGCTGTCAAGACTGGCGCAGTGAGAAATAACAGGGCAAGGAAGGTAAGAATAAGGCGTAATTTTTTCATGGGCAATTCCTTTCAGGTGGATTGTTTAGGCCAGCAGCTGCCGGCCTCATGGTTGTTAACGGCGCAGCAGTCATCGTGTTCGATCTGCAACGTGGCATGGTGGATATCAAAATGGTGGAGGAGCTCTTGAGCCGTCTTGTCGAGAAAGACATCATCACCGCCCTCAGGCATAACCAGGTGGGCGGTTAGAATATTTTCGGTGGTGCTGGCCGCCCAGATGTGGAGGTCGTGGACGTAATGCACCCCCGGGAGCTCTTCGAGAAAACTCAACACCGTCTCTGGGTCGATATGGCCGGGTACCCCGGCCATGGAAAGATGGAGGGAGTCTTTTAATAACCCCCAACTGGCAATGATAATAATCACCGCAATGATGATCGAAAGAGCCGGATCAATCCAGAGCAGCCCGGTTGCCCGAATGGCAAAACCTGCGGCCACAACTCCCACAGAAACCACAGCATCGGCCGCCATATGCAGGAAAGCGCCCTTAATATTAAGATCATCCTTTCTGCCGGAGAAAAACAGGAGGGCCGTGGCTGTGTTAATCACCACGCCGATGCCGGCCACCACGATAACGATAAATCCTTCCACCGGCAGGGGCGACAGCAGACGTTGCACGGCCTCCCAGACGATAATGCCCACGGCTCCGTAAAGCATGAGAGCGCTGAACAGCGAGGCGAGGATGGTGGCCTTCTTAAAGCCAAAGGTGTGGCTTGCCGTTGCGGCTTTCCGGGCCAGGACACTGGCTCCCCAGGCCAAAAGCAGGCCCATAACATCGCTCAGGTTATGACCGGCATCCGCCACCAGGGCCAGAGAGTTGCCCAAGATGCCATAGGTGGCTTCAATAACCACAAAGCCCAG
Organism: Desulfobulbaceae bacterium; assembly: GCA_027859235.1. GTDB lineage: Bacteria > Desulfobacterota > Desulfobulbia > Desulfobulbales > SURF-16 > JAJRUT01. The sequence continues at coordinate 6,512 of JAQIBE010000230.1, read as the reverse complement.
GTTGAGGGCTGTGCCTATGGCAAAGGCCCGGTCGAAACGGGCTGGAGTATGGCTATGGTTGTGGCTAGGGCTCATCCGAATTTCATCCTTTTACTTGTTTACAATGACCGGACCACGTACTGCCCGCACATATCCTTTCGTGCTGTAATCCACCTCTTCATTGGCAAGACAGAGGCAACTAAAATCCAGTTTAAGAGGTTGCAGTCCCTTATCGGTTTCACCCGTCCAGTAACGGCTTCCAGCCTTACTAAACTCAATATCACCATTGTTTTTATACATAAAGACCTGTACGAGATCCCAACGTTCCGCCAAGGTCGGGATGCGCCAGTCAGAAAAGCCTCCAATTTTAAGCTCTTTGACATACGCTTTGGCATCTTCGGCGCTGGTAAAACTCTTGCGACTCTTGCCTGCCTGCCACATCAGCTGGGTCTGGGTGTCGAGAACAATGCCGTCGCCGACTGTTTCCAGTCGCGGCTCTGCCGCCAGACAGGAAACAGCGGCAAGCAGGGAGAGGATGACAATCAGAAACAGGAAGATTTGTTTTTTCATGAGCTTGCACCAGAGCTGATATTTTCAGGACGTTCTTCCCTGCCCTCTACCCAGTACGCAAACATGGGAATGTAGATCAGGGTGAGGATGGTGCCGATGAGCAGGCCACCGATGGCCACGTCAGCCAGCGGCGACAACCGTTCCAACCCCACCGCCCATTCAAAGGCAATGGGAATCATGCCGGCGATGGTGCCAAAGGCGGTCATTAGGACGGGCCGGAAACGAATCCGCACCGACTCTACGGCTGAATCAAAGGGAGATTCACCAGACTTACGATGATGCTGATAAAAATCAATCAACAGAACCGAATTTTTTATAATGATGCCAAAGAGCAGCAAAATCCCCACCAGACTCGGCATACAACTCGGCTTGTTGAAAAGCAGCATGCCCCAGGTGGCGCCGATCATGGAAAGGGGCAGGACCAGGATCATAACAACGGCCATGCGCGCCGATTGATAGATGGCGATCAGGCACATGAGCAATAAAATGATGCCGATACCGATTGATTTGATCATCCGGCCGAAGCTGTCGTTAATCTGGAAAATATCACCCTGCTGGCTCACCTCCACTCCGGCGAGATCCAGTTTTTGAAGGGCTTCTACCGTATCATCGGTCATGATGGTAATGGGCCGTTTTGAACGGTACCCAGAGACATCAATGGCGTAGAGCATCTGGTTCCGTTCAATTTTATTGGCGGTGAGCCGATAGTCGATACGGGCCAGGGTGGAGAGGGGCACCGGCCCTTTGGCGGTCTGAATTGGTATCAGCCGCAACCCTTCAAGGTTGCCATCAAAACCCTTATCAAAATAGAGTCTGACATACTGGGTGCCCATGGAGACCAGATTGCCGCTCAAGGCCACCGGTATACCCGCCAAGGGTAGTTGGGCGGCAATGGCAACAGGGGTCATGCCGTAGGCCAGGGCCCGATTGGTGTCGATGATCAGTTGGGCCTCGGTGAAATCTTTGTCCCAGCTACTACTCACAGAGGTAAAACCCTGCACCGTTGCCATGGCGGCGGCCACCTTTTTCGCCGCCGCCGGCAGGACATTATAATCCTCGGCATAGAGCCGGGTGTCCACCGGCGCCTTGATACTGCTCATGGGGGTGGCGCCAAAATCATAGACATCGATGGCCTTAACATTTTTGAGTCCGGCAAGTTTCCCCCGGATCATGTCCTCAATCTGCCAGATATCTTTTCCCCTTTCAAAACGATTGACACAGTTAATGGTCATCATCGCCTCGGAGGGCAGTGATCCCGAGCCCAGGGAAAGAACACCGGGCTCTGAGCCAAAGGTAACCGAACTCATCACCACCTCGGGCTGGTCATGGAGCCAGGTCAGGAACGGTTTTATTCGTTTTTCGGCCACGTCCACCGTCTCGTTGGCCGAGAATTTCACATGGGCCTTGATGATACCGGTGTCCATGGGCGGCATCAGGTCGCGGCCAATGACCGGCATGATACTTCTGACACTGACGGCCAAGAGGATGACAACGCCAAGGGTCATCAGGATACGGCGCAGGGTCGCCCTGCCACCATTGGAAAAACGCAGAATGGCAACATACGGCTCCACCAGGCGGCCAAAGGTGTTTTCATAAAATTTCTCCAACCAGATCTCCATCCTCACTTTCTTGGTGCCATTGCGATAGAGAAAAAAGCAGATACTGGGAATAAAGGTGATGGACAGAAAATAAGAGACCAGAAGCGCAATGATCAGGGTGGAGATCAGGGGCCTAAAGATCTGTTGGGGGAAATCTCCGGCATAGAGAAAGGGGAACATGATGGCGATGGTGGCGATGGTGCCGGCGAAAACCGGGGCCACGACCTCCTTGGTGCCTTTGATGATCGCGGTATTAAGGTCTTCCTTGAGTTCGGTGAGATGGCGCTCGATATTCTCCAAGACCACCACCGCATCGTCCACCAGCATGCCCAAGGCCAGAATAATGGCGGTATACACCACGATATTCAGCTCACCACCGCTGACACCTATTATGGCAATGGTGGCGAAGAAAACCATGGGTATGGAGGCAAGGGCCGCGATAATGGCCCGAAAATTACCCAGAAAGAGGAGGATAACCAGCAGGGTGAAGATAATGGCATCCCGCAGGGCCTCCAGCATATTGGTATTGGCGGTTTCGATCAGATTTCGCTGGGTATCGGCCAGCACGAAATTAATATTGGCGTACCGTCTCTGGAGTTTTTCAATTTCCTGGCGGACAGCCTTACTGGTGGACAGCACCGATCCACCCGGTGCCCGCTGAATGGCCACGGCGATAGCAGGGGCAGCGTTGCCAAGATAGCCGGAGAAACGGGTCTGATGCTCCCATGTAACCGTGGCGCAGTCACCGAGGCGCACATTGGGCGCCAGAGGCAGGGCCAGCAAGGCTTCAACTCGGTCGCGCTCGCCGTAGTAGGTGATGGTATAAAATGAATCCGCGCTCTTGGAGAAGCCAATCGGCACGTCCCTATCCAGCCCCCTGATGGTGGCCGCGATTTTATCCAGGGCGATACCGTTTGCCTTGGCCGCGAAGGGATCAACCTTGATACTGATCGCCGACTGATAGCCGCCAAAGACCTCCACATTGCCAATGGCGGTATTACGAAGGAGGGCCGGTTTTATGTCACTGTCGACAATCTTGCGGACATCAGCGATGGTAAGATTATCGTTTTTGGGCGACAGCGCGAAGACATCCACCGGCAAGATAAAGGAGCCGGCGCTATAGATGGAGGGGTTGGCCCCGGCCGGCAGTTTGCCCCGCACCTTGTTGATGGCGTTATTCACATCAACCGCCGCCGGGTCCAGGCCTTTTTTATATTCAAACTCGGCGGTGACAATGGACATGCCGGCAATATTTGTGGAACTCACCTGCCGGATAAGGGAAAGGGCGGCAAGCTCCATTTCAATGGGTTTGGAAACCGTCGACGCTACCACGTTAGGGGTGGCGCCCGGCACCTGGGTCATGACGATGACCGAGGGGCGATCGGAGTCAGGGAAGAGGTTCTTGGGCATGGTAATCAGCCCAAAGACGCCCATGACAAAAAAACCGGCAATCAAGCTGTAAAGCAGATAAGGCCGTTCGTGGAAAAAATCAAACAGCCCCCTTTTTTCAGCAGTACCGCTTTCAGGTACAAGGTCGGACGGCTCAGCCATTGTCCTGTCCTCCCTGTGGTTCTAGTGTCTCGCCCTGCTTCCCCTTGTTTTCGATCTCCAGAACCGGGACGCCGGAGGAGGCGCGGAGCAGAATGTCCGGTTTGGCCAGGATGATCTTACGACCAGCCAGATCAGGCCTGACCACGACCCCTTCGCTGCCCCGGGCGACAATCTTCACCCTGGTTTTCAGGGTCTTATCCTGCTCACGAATAAAGACAAAGCTGTCACCACCGATGCTGAGCAGGCCATCAACCGGCACCAAGACGTCATTATCCTGATACACCACCACCCGAATATTGAGATATTGTCCTTCCACCACCCCGGCATCCTTGGGCAGGGGAGATAAAAACTGAGCCAGCCCCGTGCTGGACGCCTCGTTTTTTGTGGATAGCGCCAGCTCACTCCCATGGAACAGAATTTTGTTGGGTTTGAGGTTATCCGGCAACGACAGATTCAGGTATTGACCCGAGCAGGCGGAAATACGGAACAGCGGCTTGCCGGGAGAAGCCAAATCCCCGACCTGCACCATCCTCTTACTCACCGTGCCGCATATAGGAGCGCTGATCGTGGCATAGCTTTTAAGGGCCTCGACCTCCCTGATGTTCTGCACCAGAACTTCTTTGCTTTTCCCTATATTGGCGATGGACGCCTCTTCTTTTTGGGATTGTTCCAGTGAGGCGCCGCCGATCTTGAGGAGTTCCAGGGTGCGCTGATGGCTCTCGCGCTGGACTATGATGTCATAGTCAAGACCTGCCAATTTGGAACGCAATGCCTCCTGTTTGGCCACCAAATCCCGGGCATCAATGGTGGCCAGCTGGTCACCTTTTTGCACTATGTCGCCTTCCTGCTTAAAGACATGGAGCACCCGGCCACTTATCTTGGTGGACAGGGTGGAGGAGAGATCAGAGGCAACAATCCCCATGGCCGGCAGGGTCAAAGTGACCAAACTCTTTTGCAGAGTAAGGGTATCTACCACCACCGGCAGCACGGCGGCAGGTGGGGCTTGAGCCAACTGGATTTTACGCTTTTTTAGAAGGGCGACAGCGCCCACAACCAAAATGAGGATGAGGAGTACGCTGATTATTGTTTTGCGATTCATTGAATTACTCCTTTAAGTTCACTGCCATAGAGAACAGCCAATTGGCTGATGATCTGCCATTTTTCGTTTTCCGCCTGAAAGAGAGCCGCCTCAGCCGCCAGTACCCGGGATTCATAGCGGAGATACTCTTCCGTGGTGGTACGGCCCGAATCAGAGGCCACCTTGGCGACCTTCAGGAGCTTGCGGCTATTGTCAAGTGACTTTGCCGCCAGCATGCGCGAGTTCTCGATCACCGGCAGTTTGCCGGTGAGGTTGCGTTCCAGGGCGGCAAGCTCAATATGGCTTGCCGCCAGTTGTTTTCTGGCCTTGCGTAACTGGGTGCGGGCAATGGCCCGATCCACATCAAGGGAGTGGTCAAAAAGGGGCATCTTCAGGGTCAGAGTGGCGAAACTGTATTGCCGGTAAAAATCCTCACCGGTGTTATAGGCCTCCCCCTCGTTGCCGGACGTGGTGCCGGAGAGATAGAGGCTGGGATAACGGGCGCTGGCACGTCTTTCCAGCTCTTCTTTGGCGGCAAGATTATCCAGCTTTGCAATGCGCACTCCCAGGTAAGGGGCTGGCGTGAGTACACCGGTCATGACCATGGCAACCGGCACCGAAATTTCGAGGTTGGTGAGGGTTTCAAGCTGCCGTCTGACATCAAGGATTTTTGCGGCAAGATCATTTTGTTGCACCTCAAGCTCATTGATGGAATTTTCGACTTTGAGGAGTTCCACCCCGGCCGCCCGGCCGGTTTTTACCTTCTTGGCCATGTCCTCCCGGGTTTTGGTCAGAGAGGACAACCTGGCGGCAATAGCCGCCTCCAGATTGACCAGATACTGATAGGCCCCGTTCGATGCCACCACTGCGGCCTCGCTACTTACCAGCGTCAGGGTGTGGCCGAGACGCGCCTTTTCCGCCAGAGCCTCACTTTTTTGCCTGAGGTCATAGAGTGATTTGACAAAAAGAGGCATGTCCAAGGTGAGACCGTAGCGTAACATCTGCCGAGAAAAAGGGATGGATTCCCCGGCCGCTATATTGACCTCGGTGGGTGGCATGGGCCGCGCATTGGTGGGGGAATTATAGACCTCTGCCTTGCCAAAGGCGTTTATCTTGGGAAACAGCACCGCCGTGGCCGCCTGCTGACGCAGATCGCCCTCCTTGGCCGCAAGATTCGAGGCCTCGATACCCGGCTGGCTGGCAGCGGCCTCCAGAAGCGTTGTGATGTCCTGTCCCTGGGCGGAGAGGGGCAGGAGACACATCACGAAAATAAGGAAAAACGATTTCATAGGTGTTACCTCTGCAAAAGGGTCACAAATTTCATAAGGCCAGCACCAGCAGGATAAGGCCTGAAAAATTCTTTCCCAGGCCGGGTGTCATACGCTTATGCGGCCAAGGTCGCATTGGCTAAAAGCACATTTGAGCCAGCGTGCCATCTGCAGTTGCAGACCACAGTGAGTCGTTGCTGCTTGTTTGGCATGCCGCAGATCTCGTGGAGATTTTCATGTCTTTGCGCTCCTGATAGATGAAGCCTGCGACATAATCATCAAGGGGAGCTGCCTGGCACGCAACGGTTGAGCTGAACAGGAAAGTCAAACTGCAGATGAGAAGGGGAAGGTATCGGGGTTGCATAGAACCATCCTTACAGGTGTACGTTTAAGTTAAGACGACGCCGGATTGACCCAGAACCTTGTCCACCACCTGGCGGACCTCAGCGAGGCATCATCTGGACTTGG
>JAQIBE010000204.1 GCA_027859235.1 Desulfobulbaceae bacterium | reverse complement strand
AGTCTTGAGGTCAAAAATGATGAATCTTTATTCTTGTATAAGAAAATCGCTGAGGGTGTAACTTTAATTGTCATCTGTGAAGGTGATGTGAGTATGCCGCTTGTCAACATGACAACAAGCATGCTTCTTGCTGAATTAAAGGCTTCAGCTGATCTTCTTTCGCTGCAGCCAACTCTTCCTGAATTTGATGTGTCTGCAGATGACCTTGGTGCGATCCAATCAAGTTTGGCTGAGTTTGATGTGACTTCAGAACCTGAACCTCAACCTGAACCTGCTGTTGTCCCGGAGGAACCTGCGGATCAACCTGAACCTGCTGTTGCTCCGGAGGAAGCTGCGGATAGCCAACCCGAATCATCGGTTGTTGATGTCGACAAGTTGATGAAGGAAGGTTCTTTGGCGCCAATTGCCTCTAAGCTGGAAGATGCTATGTCTAGAGCTATTGGGCCAATTGGTTCCATGGTTGTCCGTGATTGTGTTGAAACATGGGTACAGGGAGGGGGGCCTTCACCAGGTCGCTATAATGAGCTTCTGGATCTTTTGCTTAAAGAAATTGGTGATTCGCAACTCGAAGATGAGTTTAAGCAGGAGGTTGGATCGCTTTTAAGTTGATTGTTTGCAACCAATCGTTTGTTTTCGGGTAATAAAAAAGGAGCATGGCAAAAGCCATGCTCCTTTTTTATTAGACTGAGATCAGGTTGCTGATTAGGGGGTGTTAAGAATGTTGCCCAGGTAAGCGTAGACTCCGGGTAAGCGCAGACTCCGTTGTATCAATTTCGTTACAACCCTTATGCAGCTATAGACATCTCGTTGGCTATGTTATTTTTGTTACAACTGCTTAGTTTGCTCCCATGAGATTATCGTCAAGTGAACCTGTAGCATCAGAGTGACCTGCCTTAAGAAAAGAGACAGTTTGGAGTGTCTCTTGGCCAAGGGGAGTTGCCACCACTGGAAGTTGATTCTGGGGTGATTGGAAAATGGTTTTGACTTGAGGTTTATACGGCATCACCATTGCTGTTGATATAATCTTGGTTTTAATGGGGGCAGGTTTTTTGACAGCCATAACTGGTTCTGGTGTTGGTACAGTTTTTGTTTCACCCAGGGCTTTTTGCAGGGATCGTGCGGCCCGTTTATCATTCGGATTGATAGATAAGCCTTTTTGGTAAGACTTAATGGCTTTATCGGGTTGATCCAGCTGTAGATATATATCTCCCATGCCAAAATATGCCGAGGCATATTTTGGGTCAAGTTTTGTGGCGACCTGATAATGTTTTAATGCCTCTTCATATTTACGAAATCTCTCAAGTGAATAGGCGTAGTTGAAATTAATGACAGGGTCATTGGGGCAATCCGTTAAGCCTTGCGTAATAAGTTCTCGTTTTTTTAAGAGATTTATTTCTTGCTTTATTTTTTTTCTAATAGCTAAGCAGTCAGCTGCAACGGATTGACCTACAAAAGAAAATATAAGTAAAGCTGTAAGGGTGATAATGCCACCCATGTGTAGTTGTCGGTTGTTCATTTAAAATTACCTTTTCAGCATTCTGGCAACACTGATTCTAAGCCTGTCAATGCCTCTGGCCAGAGTTGCTATTTCATCTTTACTGTCAATAGAAACAGGTTCGTCGAGATTCTTACCCAGACTAATTTCTTCGGTTCTAGCATTTAAGGCCATGATTGGGGTTACAATTCCTTTTTCAAGGAATATGCTTATGATTAACATGGTTAAAATTAATCCTCCAGCGCCAATGCCAAGAAGCTTAAAGGCTGTTGTTTTAGCGTCAGCTATGGCAGCGGCAATAGGGATGTAAACAACTAGGCTGGCAACAACGTCACCCTCTTGCCAGTGGTAACCATTTTCTGAGCCATAGATTCCTACTTGATCTTTAGGGGCATCTGCTGGATCTCCATGGCAGGTGAGACATCCTATGTTGTCAACTTTGAATGGGACGGCATGGTAGTAAAAGGCGATACCATTTTTATTGATGGTGCCTGAGCTGGACTTTTGGGAGGGATTAGCCTTGAAGTTGCTGATTATTTTTGTTTCTTCACTGTCTGCCTTGTTACTCGCCAGCAAAGGATTTGTTGCCGCGTATTTAATCATGAACCCAGGCATCCTTTCATTGAAATACTCAAATGTTTTCCTGGATGCTGCAAAGCCGGACATGAGATAGGGATAAAATCGATCCTGTTCAACAAGTTCATTAATGATTGGGTTTTGATCTTCATTAAAAAACTCTCTTTGCGAGGCTAGATAGTTGTAGATAATGGTACCTTTGTTTTCAGCTTCTTTTATGGCGGCACGTTTGCTAAAACTATAACTTGTCAACCCCATTGCAATGAGAGCCAGTAAGCTGAGTATGCCCATCATAATTAAAAATCTGTTACGAATTCCCATTAAATAATCTCCTTCTAAAAATTATTTCACTTAACAACACGCCTATCTAGCGCCATGTCGTTACTCTATTGAAGAGGTTTTTGGACAGCCCTATTCTATGGGAACAGGGCCAAGCTGTCAAGATGCTAAGCCGATGAAGTTTAAGACTTTTATTTTGTTTCAGCCAGTTGTGTTTTGTAGGCTTCGATTTCGTATTGTCTGGCTTTGGGAATTGTGATAGTCACGGTGGTCGATTTCCCAAGAGTGGATTCAATATCAATCGCGCAATTCATTTGCGCAAGCATCTTTTTAGACAGGGCAAGCCCAAGTCCTGTTCCTTTTCCTTTGGTGGTGTAGAATGGTTTGAATACGTCATATAATGTTTCCTCTGGTATGCCGCAGCCATTATCTCGTATTTTAAGTACGGTGTTTGAACCCTTGTTTTTCGCGGCAATAAGAAGTCTGGCCTCCTTATTGTCCATCATGGCATCCATGGCATTTGCTAAAATATTCATGGTAACTTGTTGCAGGGCTCGTCTATCTGCTATGACATATTCTGAGTCAGGGTCAACATCAACACTGATACCGATGAGTTTGTCTTTAACACTGGAGTATGCCGTGATGAGTTGCGTATTATGCATGATGAAATCAGAAAGGTCCATAACTTCTGTTTTGGGCTGTTCATACATGTTGAAATTTTTAAACGATTTGAGGAGTTGCTCAATTCTGGCAATATCTTCAAAAATACGTTTGAAATAGATCTCGATTTCTTCAGGGGAATATTTGTTAATATTTTTTTGGAGAACCGTAATGGCCATTTTAATAGAATTTAGGGGATTACCAATTTCATGACGAATACCTGAAAAGATGGTGCCAACATTGTTCATATTGACTGCTGACTCGGCAATGGAGCCCAGACGTTTCTGGTCAGTGATGTCTTGGACCATGATTGAGATAAACTGACCTTTGGGGTCAATGATATTAACTGTATATTCGGTGAAGCGGTCCCCATGTATGTGGGTTGATCTTATTTCTTCTTTGCTGCCAATTTCAAGAAATGCAATGAGTTGTTTCTCAATAATAGGATAGAGTGCGTCATACCCTATAGGTTGGTGAATCTGTTTGAAAATACCCATTGCCGATTGATTACAAAAACAAACCTCCTTTTCTTGCAAATCAAGGACAACAATACCCAGCTGGATATGCTCTAAGATCTGTGAACATATATCTGCGGGACAACTGGATGGGAATGGCACCATAATTTTTGAATCAGGAAGAAGAGAGGTTGATACTCAAAAGAGTGAAATAACTACTTATTTATACCAATTAAATCTACACACAAAACTACTATTCTAGTAAATTATCATTTTTGTCAAGGATGGAGCTGTTGGCATGGGGAAATAGTTGCTAGGAAAAATGGCAACGGGTTGTTTTTCAGCCAAACAGAAATTAATCACTGTCAAAAACATAAAATAACGGTAACTATGTGATAATAAATTCGTTCTTAAGGTAGAGATGAGTTATCCTTAAGTTCTATTTTCTTCTATATAAGAAATGTCATGTATCTGTTTGCGGGTAGGGGTAAGGGTATGGTTGATATAATAGATGTGCAACATATATTGACCTGTATAAACGAATCACTCAGGAGTGTTGTATGATTTCTAAAAGAGTGCGTGTGACTAAAGAAAATTTTGCTGCCATTAAATGTCCTCATTGTAGCGCCATGAAGTTAATCTCTGTTGAGAAGTTTAAAGGTGATAAGCATTCACTCAAGGTGAAATGTACGTGCAATAATAGTTTTTCTGTTTCATTGGATTTCAGAGAAAAGTATCGGAAGTCAATGAATATGTATGGGAGATATTCATTGATTGATCCCAGTCTTGCAACTATGCCAACACCTGCTAAGGAATGTAAGATTGTTGACCTTTCTCTCACGGGCTTGGCGGTGTCAATTTCGGGTGCTCATGATCTGCGGGTAGGCAGTGAGATCGTGGTGGCTTTTACCCTTGATGCTAAGCCAGAGACTGATATCCAGCGCCGAGCTGTAGTTAAGGTTGTCGGTCAGGGTTTTGTTGGTTGTCAATTTGATGAAACTGAGTCGCCTTTATATGATAAGGCCCTGGGATTTTATTTGATGGCCTAGTTCCCTTATTGTCAAGCGGTTGTTTAAAGCTATACCCTTGAGGGGATATAGCTTTTTTTCTTGGTAGTGATCCCTATGTATTTCTTTGAGTCGCCAGAACTGGCTGTTTATTATGTTTTTGTTTTGTTTTTTGCCTATTTGGTGCGGGGAATAGCTGGTTTTGGTTCGGCTTTAATTGCTGTGCCTTTGCTTACCTTGAAGTTGGAATTTATTGTGGTTGTGCCGGTGATTGCGGTGCTGGATTATCTCGCTTCTGTGAGGCAGGGGCTGAAAGATAGGCATTCTGTTTCTTTCCCCGATCTGTGGCCCTTTGTTTAGCGGGGTTTGTTATGTGTTTTGCTCTGTATTCTCTTCTGCCCCTTAAGGAACAACGTGGTGGACGGAAATGGGCGGTTCCTGCGGGCTTTATGGGAGGTCTGGTTGGTGCAGTTTTTGGTACGGGTGGACCATTTTAAGTTATTTATTTTCGCTTAAGAGGGCTTGATAAGACAACATTCCGAGCGACTATTTCTGTTGCATTTGTGGTGGACGGCTCCTTGCGTATTTTGGGCTTTATTTTGAGTCAGGCATTACACCTGCAGTTATTTATCCTTATCCTGTTCTCTATTCCTCTGGTTTGGCTTGGAATGTATGCTGGCGGGAAAATTCATCATAAAATGAGTCAGCGGCATTTTGGTAAGATGGTGAGTGTCATTCTCTTTGGTTCTGGGGTGGCATTATTATGCAAGCATTTTTAAGACCTCAGCGTCTGGTTCTTCAGTGCAGAGAGTGAAGTAAGCAGGTTATGCCCATAGCTCCTCTACTTAGCTCTTTATGTAGTTGCGTTTAGCTGGAATGGAATCTTTAGGGCCCCTTATGCAGCTATGGACATTCCGTTGGCCATGTTATTTTTTTACAACGCTAGTTTTTCCATGGCCTTTTTCTCCGGAGTGAGTGCTAACAGCATGCTGGCTGAGGCTTACGAGCAGGGAACGATTAATAAAAAGGAACTTATCTGTTCCAATCTGTTCAATTCTTTACCGACCTATTTTCTCCATCTCCCCACCATGTTTTTTATCACGGTGCCCATCATTAAGGGTGCGGCCTTTATTTATGTCGGTATTACGTTGCTTGCTGCCGTTTTAAGGACCATGGTTACCCTGCTTGCTGGGCGACTCATGCTTCCTGTGCGGATTTATGATGGACATCATGTTCAGAATGTTGACGGGAAATCCATCCAGGAAGCGCTTCGCCTTACATGGTCGAGTTTTCGGCGACGCATTAAAAAAATAATTTGTTTCACTGTTCCTGTTTATACAGTAATTTTCTTTATTCAACGTGGGGGCGGGTTTTCTCTGCTTGAAGAATTCATGGCGACACATATCAGTTTTCTGTCATGGCTTCATCCACAAAGCCTTGGTATTATTGTTCTGCACATTGCTGCAGAGTTTACAGCCGGCCTTGCTGTAGCTGGTGCTCTGCTTGATAGTGGAGCCATGGGGTATCGGGAGGTGGTCTTGGCTTTACTCGTTGGTAATGTATTATCGTCCCCGGTACGGGCCGTGCGTCATCAACTGCCGTATTATACTGGAATCTTCCCGGCAAAAATTGCTGTGGAGCTTATTCTATACAATCAAACCTTCAGGCTTGTTTCCCTTGTTGTGGTGAGCTTGGCCTATTACTCCATCTTTTAATATGCGATCACTGTTTCTATCTCTTTCTATTATTGCAGCACTTGTCTTCACCTTCATTATGCCCGTGTATGACGGTGTTGCGGCAGAACAATTCCCTGTGCATGGCTCCATGCGCGCAAATGTTGAATTCTGGAAGAGTATATATGCAAAGCACCCCTCGACAAGCGGGTTAATTCACGATAGCTCTAATCTTGCTGTGGTGTATGAGGTTGTGGACTTACGGGGGGCTGGGAGTCGCAAGGCGAAAAAGAAAAAAATTAAAGGGATTAAGGACAAGTATCAAAAGGTTCTGACAAAATTAGGACGGGGAACGTTACCGAAGACGAAGCTTGAAAGACGGGTCTATAATCTTTTTGGTAAGAATCCCACCAGGGATCAGTTTAACCGGGCCCGGGACCGGATTCGTTTTCAACTGGGGCAGAAGGATAGGTTCCTGGCAGGCCTTATTCGTTCAGGTCAGTATCTTGATCGGATTAAAACGATTTTCAGATCTCAGGGATTGCCTGAAGACTTGGCCTATTTACCCCATGTGGAGTCTTCTTTTAATTATAAGGCATACTCCAAGTTTGGTGCGGCTGGGATTTGGCAATTCACCAGGGGAACTGGGCGCAGGTATATGACTGTGGATTATGTGGTGGATGAGCGGCGGGATCCTATTGTTGCCTCCCGTGCCGCAGCCCAGTATCTAAAAGAAAATTATCAGAAACTTGGCAGTTGGCCATTTGCCCTGACTGCTTATAATCATGGGGAGAATGGCATGCTTCGTGCCCAGCGGGAACACGGAAGCTTCCAGAATGTCTTTGATCATTATGACGGGAGACGCTTTGGGTTTGCCTCGAAGAATTTTTATGCATCGTTTATTGCAGCGCGCTATGTGGCAAAAAATTATCAGAACTATTTTGGCGCAGTCTCCTTTGATAAGCCCATACCCTATCATACGGTTAAAATGCCGGGGTTTGCGTCGGTTAAGTCGGTAGCCAGTTTCTTTCATATATCTTCTGAAGCGATTCAACGGGTAAATCCTGGATTAAGACCCCCTGTTTTTCAAGGGCAGAAGCATATCCCCAAAGGCTATATATTCCGTTTGCCTGGAGGGGCTGAGAGGATGGCCCATATGGCCAGTGCCATGCCGTCGTCTATGTTTTCTGCAAAACAAAAACGTTCAAAGTTTTACAGGGTGCAGCGCGGTGATACTGCCGGGAAGATTGCTCGCAAACATCGTGTGTCTGTGAATGAGCTTGTTCTTGCCAATGGTTTAAGCCGCAGGGCCAAAATCTATGTCGGTCAAAATCTACGTATTCCAAGTCTTGGGGAAGAGCCAATAATGCTTGCGCAAAACCTGCCCAAAAAAAAATCTATGGGTGTTGCCGAGATACAGAGACCGGAAAAAACAGCACAGCTTCCGGCATTGCAGAAAGGAATGAAGTGGGCGCCGTCCCAAGGGTCATTCGGACTAGTTGCGGCAAAAGAGGGTAAATCTGTTGTAGTTGCAAGTCTGAAGGCGGACAGACCGCAATATGTTGCCATATCTCAATCTCTGCCCGTTTCTCCAGAGATTATTGGGCCTGGAAAAGTAAAGGCTAAACCGGTCTTGCCTGTGGCAGGTCCTCCTGAAATTGTCATGGCTCCCGTTATCCCTGAAGCTGAAGCCCTTGCAGAAGGTGAGAGTGGTGAGGAGCCCGTTAATCCTTATGTGCTCACAGGTAATTTCTCCGTGGCAAAATTAAAGCAGATAAATGGCCACCAGACAGGGAAGATCCAAGTGGAAACAGATGAAACCTTAGGTCATTATGCCGACTGGCTGGATATCCCCACTAGACGGATTCGCAGCTTGAATAAGTTTAGATATGGCCGACCTATTCATTATGGGCAGAAGCTGCGGATTCCTTTTGGTAAGGTTGACCGGGAAGAATTTGAGGAACGGCGCTATCTCTATCATAAGAAGCTCGTTGAAGATTTTTATCAGGCCTACACCGTGGAGGGGGAAAAGGAATATAAGATTCAGAAGGGGGATACCCTGTGGTCCTTATGCCATGAGCAGTTTGATATGCCTTTTTGGCTCCTGAAACAGTATAATCCAGGATTTAATTTCAACTCTATTCACCCGGGAAATGAGATAAAGGTTCCCGTTATTGAGTCTCCTGATGAATCGAATTCCTCTGTTATCGCCCGGGTTATCGGTCTTGACAAACAACAATCTGTATCCAACATGGTTCAATAATGACAACATCACAGCCTGCAACAATATATCTTAAAGATTATCAGCCACCACCCTTTGCTATTGATGGGGTGGATTTACATATTGATTTACACAACCAGGAAACCCTTGTTACGGCGCGACTCTCCATGCGCCGCTGTGCAGGGACCGATCTTGCGGCGCCCCTTGAGCTTGATGGTGAAGCCTTAATCCTGGTGGATATCCTCCTTGATGATGAGGTTCTGGATGAGCATCGGTATGAGGTTCATAGGGACGGCTTGCGCATATTCAATCTGCCGGATCAGTTTGTCCTGAGTTGCACTACACGGTTATTTCCTGAAAAAAATACGTCTCTAGACGGTTTGTACCGTTCACACGGCAATTACTGCACCCAATGTGAGGCTCAGGGTTTCCGCAAGATCACCTATTATCTTGATCGGCCCGATGTGATGGCTCTTTTCAGCACCACCATTGAGGCGGATATGACATTACCGGTCCTGTTATCAAATGGTAATCTGACGGATAAGGGGGAACTTGCTGGAGGTCGTCATTTTGCCCGCTGGGAGGATCCTCATCCCAAACCCTGCTATCTTTTTGCCATGGTGGCAGGTGAATTGACCTGTATAGAGGATCGCTTTACCACCATGGGGGGGCGGGATGTAGCCCTGAAAATTTATGTGGAACATCATAATCGCAGATGTTGTGATCATGCCATGGCTTCACTGAAAAAGGCCATGGCCTGGGATGAAGAGAGATTTGGCTTAGAGTATGATCTCGATCTGTATATGATTGTTGCTGTTGATGATTTTAATATGGGGGCCATGGAGAATAAGGGGTTGAACGTCTTTAACTCTAAATACGTTCTTGCGGAACCTGCCACAGCCACGGACAGCGATTATGAGGGTATTGAAGCGGTTATTGCCCACGAATATTTTCATAATTGGACTGGTAATCGTGTGACCTGTCGTGATTGGTTTCAGCTCAGTTTAAAAGAGGGTCTCACGGTATTTCGGGATCAGGAATTCTCTGCTGATATGACCAGTCAAGGGATTCAGCGTATTAATGATGTGCAGGCCCTGCGTAATGTGCAGTTTCCTGAGGATGGCGGTCCCATGGCCCATCCTGTGCGGCCGGAATCCTATATTGAAATTAATAATTTTTATACCGTCACGGTTTATGAAAAAGGCGCCGAAGTTATTCGGATGATTCATACCATGCTTGGCCCGGAGAGGTTTCGCCGGGGGATGGATATTTATTTTCAGCGTCATGATGGCCAGGCGGTCACCTGCGAAGATTTTGTTGCGGCTATGGAGGCTGGCAGCAACATTGATCTCTCCCAGTTTAAGCTCTGGTATAGTCAGGCCGGAACCCCTGTGGTTAAAGGGTCTGGCGTTTATCATCCGGAGTCCAACCAATATGAACTCACCCTGCAGCAAAGTTGTCCGGCAACGCCCGGGCAGGAGGTGAAGCAACCCCTGCATTTCCCTGTGAAAGTGATGCTCTATGCTGAAGATGGGTCCCCTTTTGATCTTGATGTGGAAGGTGTTGCCGATGTTGGCACCCTGGCCATGCGGGAGGCCACAGAATTTTTCGTGTTCCAGAATATCGCCACCCCTCCTCTTGTCTCATTATTATGCGGCTTCAGTGCGCCGGTAAAACTCCAGTTTGATTATACCGATGCTGAGCTGCAGTTTCTTCTTACCCATGATCAGGATCCTTTTAACCGCTGGGAGGCTGCTCAGCGCCTCGGGTGCCGGGTTCTCCTGGGTCTGGTTGCTGATATCCAGGTCGGCCGTGAACTTGCTCTTGCTGAACCTTTTATTCAAGCCTATGGGAAACTGTTGGAATCTGATCTTGATCCTGCCCTGTTGGCGCGAATCCTGATGCTGCCCACTGAAAAATATGTTGGTGAGCAGATGGATGTGGTTGATGTGGATTCTATTTATCTGGCCCGGACATTTGCGCGCAAGACGCTTGCGCAAACGTTGTTTTCCTCGTTTCAGGCAGTATTGCAACGTCATGTGGCAACAGCGCCTTATCAGTATGATCCTGCAAAATCCGGGGACCGCTTGCTCAAGAATATTTGTCTGGCATATTTGATGGTCACTGAAGATCCTGAAATAAAAAAACTCTGTCTGCTCCAATTTGAACAGGCTGATAATATGACCGATACCATGGCTGCCTTGACAGCCTTTGTTCATGGTCCGGATTGTCCTGAGCGGCAGGCGGTGCTGGCAGATTTTTACAGCCAGTGGAGTAAGAATAGTCTTGTCTTGGATAAGTGGTTTGCCATCCAGGCCACTGCTCCCCTTGCGTGTACTTTGACTGAGGTGAAGGCGCTGATGGCTCATCCTGCCTTCTCCATGCACAACCCGAATAAGGTGCGTGCTTTGATTGGTGCCTTTTGCGGTGGCAATGATGTCTGCTTT
Organism: Desulfobulbaceae bacterium; assembly: GCA_027859235.1. Classification (GTDB taxonomy): domain Bacteria; phylum Desulfobacterota; class Desulfobulbia; order Desulfobulbales; family SURF-16; genus JAJRUT01. Next base: position 5,315 of record JAQIBE010000204.1, on the reverse strand, counting down.
CATCATGAAAATGGTGAGGGGTACGAATTCCTGGTGGATCAGGTTATTGCTCTCAATGGTCTTAATCCACAAATTGCTGCACGCCTGGTTGGACCTTTAAGCCGCTGGCGTCGGTTCAATGCAGCGCGACAGATTCTGATGAAGAAGGGTTTGCAACGTATTCTAGATAGTCCTGATTTATCAAAAGATGTATATGAGATGGCCTCTAAAAGTTTGGTGTAATAAGCCATTCTGCTGTTTAACCCTTACTGAAAAAAGAGAATAAAAATGGATATTTCAAAAGCAATTGCAACATTAAAAGAGAACCCGGAATTTGCGAAGAATGTGGGCATGGTTCTTGTGCATAATGGTATTGTGCGGGCGTGGTCACGACATACCAAGGAAAATGTCGAGTTTCTTGAGGTTCACCCTGATTATGAAAAAATTGCCGAGATACGTGAAGAGTTTATGCAGCGGGAAGGCATTCATGAGATTGTCATCGAAGCCCTGGAGGGCCGTTTCAGTCCTGGGGATGATCTGCTTTATCTCATCGTCGCCGGCGATATTCGCGAAAATGTCAAGCCTGCTCTGGCTGATTTGCTTGATAGGGTAAAGGCTGAGGCGATCACTAAAAAAGAAATTATCACCGCTTGATTCTGGGCTGTAACTAAGGTACATACTCAACATTCTGCAGGTATCTTAATAAAAAAACATGCGGCTTGCCGCGCATACGGATTAGATTTATGTACAGTTCCTCTGATTTACGCAAAGGTTTGAAAATAGAGATTGACGGCGAGCCCTATGTCATTACCAAGTTTGATTTTTCCAAACCTGGTAAAGGCCAGGCGCTGTATCGCTGTCACCTGCGAAATATGGTGACGGGTAATGGCACTGATAAAACCTATCGCTCCAATGAGAAGTTCAAGAAGGCCCCCCTTGATGAACGGCAAATGCAATTTCTCTACAGTCAGGGTGAAGAGTATCACTTCATGGACAACCAGAGTTATGAACAATATATTATTATGGAGGATCAGCTGACTGATGTTACCACCTTCATGGTTGATAATATGAATGTGGATGTCCTGTTGTTTAATGATAATCCCATTGGTGTGACCTTGTCTAATTTTGTGACCCTTGAGGTTACCCGGGCTGATCCATGGGTGAAGGGGGATACCTCTGGAACGGATACCAAGCCGGTGACCGTTGAAACAGGTTTTGAACTGCAGGTTCCGCCCTTTGTTGAGGAGGGGGATCGGATTCAGATTGATACCCGTACGGGAACGTATTTGACTCGTGCCAAGGATTAAGTCTCCTTTGCTGGTGAAAAAGAAATTATATGAGCGGGCTGCCCTTCTTCGGGCAGTCCGCTTTTTTTTTGAGCGTCAGGGCTATCTTGAGGTGGATACCCCTATCCGCCAGCCTGTGCTGATTCCGGAGGCCAATATCCTGCCTGTTGCCTCGGGGGATTTTTTTCTGCAAACATCGCCAGAGCTTTGTATGAAACGGATCTTGGCGTCCGGATATGAGAAGATATTTCAGGTCTGTAAATGCTTTCGGGGTCAGGAGCGGGGTCAGCGTCATCTCCCGGAATTCACTATGCTGGAGTGGTACCGTATCCATGACGATTATCAGAGTCTCATGGCGGAGACCGCTGAGTTACTTAAAGATATGGCGGCGAAAGTTCGTGGCCACAGGGGTTTTGACCCAGCCATGGTTGAGCTGGTGCAGCAGCCCCCGCAATTTCTCACGGTACGTAATGCCTTTGCAAAATATACCACCTATACAGCGGAACAGGCGATTCGTGAAGATTGTTTTGATGAGCAGCTGGTTGAGCATATTGAACCCCGTCTTGGTCTCATGTCCCCTTGTTTTTTATATGATTATCCGGCTGCTCTGGGCGCTCTGGCGCGGAAGAAGGAGAGTGATCCAAGTCTTGCTGAACGCTTTGAGTTGTATGTGCAGGGCGTTGAGCTTGCCAATGGTTTTTCAGAGTTAACCGATGCCCATGAGCAGCGGCGCCGCTTTGTAATGGAACTTGAACGGGCGGAAAAATATGGTTTGCAGCAAGGGGCAATGCCCGAGCAGTTCTTGGAGGATTTAGGGATAATGCCCGAGGCCTGCGGCATTGCTCTGGGGATTGATCGTTTGCTGATGCTGCTCACTGGTGCGTTAACGATTGCTGAGGTGGTAAGTTTTACGCCTGAGGAATTGTAACCTTTGTTTGTTGCGCTCTGGTGATTAATCTTTTGCCATGGCGAGTTTGCGCTGCATGAGCTGCAGGTCGTACCATGCGGCCTTTTTAAGTTCAGGCAGGCTTAACAGCTGAGCGGGGTGGTAGGTTGCCATCAAGGGGATGTCCATGAAGTTGTGGAAATGTCCCCGCAGGGCCATGAGTTGATTGCTGGTGTGCAGAACGGTCTGGCTACTGAGTTGACCCATGGTGCAGATCAGCGCGGGTTGCATGAGGCGGATTTGTTGCCTGGTATGGCTGAGACAGTTGGCTGCCATCTCTTGTTGATGGGGTGGGGTCGTGTTGTCATTTGCACATTTTATAATGTTTGTGACGAAAATCTGATGGGGCTTTATCTTAATGGACTGGAGCATCTTGCCAAGGAGGGATTCTTCAGCCTCCTCCATGGGGCGGGACGGGTCGCTTGAATTTTTATCGCAGATTACAAAGATAAAGGGGTGGTCTATCGTGCCGATACCGAATTTCGGTGGGTTGCGGTGCGGACAGCTGGAGCAGAGGCTGATACCTTCCCGGCAGTTGTCTATGTCGCTGGTTGAGACAGGGGTAACAGGTGTCGGTCTGATCTTTTGTGCGGGCTGCTGTTTGACCGCATATTTTGCCTGGCGGGGTTCAGATACGTTTAGAGCCTTTACTGCCGGTGCTTTGGACTTATTTTTGTAAAGTAACAGCCGCTCCTCAGTCTGTGGATATTCAAGGCCAAGATCCCCATGGAGGGATGCAAGTCTGTGAATGTCTTGGACGATTTGCATAAAATCGTTATGCTGTGCGTTGATTGGCGGCATGGGGTCACTGGTTATGAGAATAAGTCTACAGATAAAATGTAATTATAGCCAAGGGCTGAGCTCTTGTAAAGAATCCCTTTCATCCTTTTTCAGTGGTAAAAGATGGCCAGCGATAATACGGATCAAACCAGAACAGAGATTAAAACACCGGGAGGGTGGCAGGCACAGGTGTGGTCCCTGGTGCTCTGGTCAGCTGGTATTAAGCATAACGTTCAGCAGGACAGCGGCGCCCAGCATCTAGTGGTGCAGGCTGATGACTTTGAGCGGGCATCCCACGAGATTTATTTATATGAGTTTGAAAACCCTGAGGATACAGGGGAAACTGTCCTTCCGGATCAGCATTTTCAACCCCCTACCCTCATTCTCATGGGTTGTCTGGTGCTGTGGTACGGCAAGACAGGGGATTGGACTGCTGAATCCCGCTGGTTTGCCAGTGGTGCGGTGCAGGGCAGCGCCATTTTAGACCAGTATGAATGGTGGCGTCTCATCACAGGCCTTACCCTGCATGCAGATCTGCTTCATCTCGTTGGCAATGTTGCGCTGGGCGGCATTGTTATTCATCTCCTGTGTAAAATGACAGGTACCGGGCTCGGTCTTTTCCTGGTGCTTCTCTCCGGAATTCTGGGCAATCTGTTCAATGTGCTCTGCCAGCCGTTGACCCATGTTAGTGTCGGCTTTTCCACCGCTGTATTTGGCGCCATTGGCTGTTTAAGTGGACTTGACATTATGCGTAGGCGCTCTGTCCGTGGACTTGTTATTGGTCTTGGTGCTGGGGCCGGTCTTCTGGCAATGCTTGGTACAGGGGGGGAGAACGTGGATCTTGGCGCCCATTTATGGGGTTTTGGGGTTGGGGTTGTGCTTGGCTCTATTTCCTCTCTTGTCGCCGTGCAGAGGCAGGGCTTTCCAGGTTTTTTCATCCAGGCCATCCTTTTTGTCTTGTCCTGCAGTTTACTTGTTGGTTCTTGGCATTATGCCCTGGCTGGATAGTTATTCTACCTATTGGTCACTATCCAATAAGTCTTGCTTAGTGGTGCGGCTTCTGATACCACTATGTATCTAATTGTTCAAAATAGTATTCTAAAATAATGTTTACAAGGAGACATCTATGTCTTGGCAAGACGAACAACCCCCTTGGGGGAAAAAGAAAGGGCCGGCTTCACCAGAGGATCTGGTTGCAGCTCTTTTGAAAAAGATTAAAGATTCGTTTAGCGACGGCGGTAAAGGCGGCGGGTCTTCTGATTCACCAAACTCCGGCGGTTCGGGTAAACCGCCAATTATCGGAATGGCTTTAATTGCTATAGTGATCGGCTTATTTGTTGTGGGTCAATCGGCTCTGTATCAGGTGGATGCCGGTAAAGGTGAAAAAGGGATTGTGTTACGCTTAGGAAAATTTCATACCCTGACAGAGCCAGGCCTGCATTTCAAAATCCCTTTTGTTGATGAAATCAGGCTCGTGGAAGTTTCTAAGGTCCGTAATGAACAGTTTGGTTTCCGCTCACGTTCTCAGTCGCAGAAAACGACCTTTACTAAGTCGGCTTACACGGATGAATCCTTGATGCTCACGGGTGATAAGAACGTTATTGATGTGGAATGGATTGTTCAGTACCGCGTTCAGGATCCCTATAAATTTGCCTTTAATGTCGCCAATGTGCCCAAGGCGGTTCGTGATGTCTCGGAAATGGTTATGCGCCGTATTGTTGGTAATCATGGCTTTGACTATATCTTGAATAACCGTGACGTACTCACCCTGTCAGCTACCCGAAGACTGCAGGATACCTTGGATGACTATAATAGTGGTGTCCATATTGCTGAAGTTCGACTCAAGGATGTCACCCCTCCAGACCGGGTAAAACCTGCGTTTAATGAGGTGAATGAGGCGGATCAGGATATGAAGCGGTTGGTGAATGAGGCGCAGAAGGAATATAATAATGTTATTCCGAAGGCTGCAGGGTCTGCCAATAAGCTGATTGAACAGGCCTATGGTTATGCCATTGAGCGGACGAATAATGCTCAGGGTGAAACAGCCCGTTTCCTCGCTGTGCTCAAGGAGTATACGCGCGCAAAGGCGGTGACTCGTAAACGCTTATATCTTGAAACCATGGGTGCGGTACTGCCGAAGGTTAATGAGATTTATGTCATTGACAAAGAGCAGCAGTCTCTCTTACCTTTTCTGAATGTGAATCCTGGACAGCCTATAAAGCGCTAAGTTAATACGCTTGATATAAAAGAGGAAATATTATGAATGCAGGAAAAGCAGCAATTATCTTTGTGGTTCTGGTGGCCACGGTTATTGTTTGGGATGG
>JAQIBE010000158.1 GCA_027859235.1 Desulfobulbaceae bacterium | reverse complement strand
TAGGTTTGCAGGGCGACCGAATCCAGCGCATCTGATAAACTGGGCCTGTCCATGCTCCGGATGATCACTGAGACCAGCGGCACATCCTTGATATCCAAAGTAAGTCCCAACTCCCTTTGGCGCTTATGCTCAGATTGGTAAAGCTTAAGTGGATCATTCGCCAACTCTTCGACAGAAGCCAAAATATAGGCTTCCGCTGCAGTCACCTCTGCAGGCAAGGTATAGGTGCGGTAGCGGTTAAGTGCGGCGATACCCAAATCGTAGCGCTGCTTCTCGTTCTGCGACACGAAACATTCCATCGCCGCCATCTTACTTCCTGCAATGTTGCTGATGTCGAGCAGTAAGTTGGGGGGCAAGGGAACGCCTACTTCATACAACGCCAGCGTTGGCCTGGATGATGATCGCCTGACGGCTTCGATAACGCACATGGCGAGAGCACGGTGGTCAGGGTGCATTTCCAGCAGAGAGGGTGCATACACCAGGTTTGCCGCGGTAATCTTAATTTTATCTATAATCCGCTGAATCAACGATTCACCGTAGGTCACACCGCGATCCGGTAAACGCCAAAATTCCGGTTCTCCATAGCCAAGGATGACGGCCGCCTGGCGACTTTCTGCTTCCCTTTGGGCGACGACTGGCACTTTTTTCTCTCCTTCAGCATCAAAAGCGCCATCACACACGATGACCACTTGCACAGGCACACCCGCCTCGACATGGCGCAGGATGGCGCCGCCACAGCCGAAAACCTCGTCATCGGGGTGAGGAGCAAAAACGATTACGGAGTTGGCACTAATACAGTGAGTTGCCTGATAAGGAATAAGTTTGTCTTCCATTGAGATCCGGTTTGAAGAATCGAAAAGTGAAGTTTTTAGCGAAAATATGTGCCTCAGCCATCAACATTCATTCTTGTGATTTACTTGTTTGAGTGCCTGGTTATTGCTATAGTACAAAAGTGTTTTATCTGGCAATAATTAAAGAAAATCCGTGTCACCAGGCATTAGCCACCAAGAATTGCGAACATCATCCTGCTTTACCCCGGTGGTCCATATATTCATGGGAATAAAGATATCCTTTTTTTCAACTTCAGAATCCTGACAGACCAAACTGCCAAGATGAGATTCCGTTATCCAGGTATACAAATAATCTTTTCCCCAGAGGGTGGTGAGCCGCCGTGCATGTTTAATCAACAAAGGGATATCAACCAAGGCCCCTAATAGATCGAGCAGCAGGCAACAATTTTCTTCCTGGCGCAAAACGATCAAGCCCTTTATACCATGACTAAAACGCTTACGGATAAGTATCACATGATAGTCATGCTCCGGATGTTCCAAGTAGCGATGTTTGATAAATGCCGCGTTCCGCACACCCACGATGGAATCCCGTAAATCCTCTGCCATTTGATCCCATAAAAAATCAATCGCGGGTCTTCTTTTTTCAAACGTATCAAGGGATATGCTTTGAAGATCCGTCAATAAACACGGAAATTTTGGAGCAGGCTGCCACCTTACGTCAGTTACCCTATCCACTTCCCCATAAAGGCCCTGAAGTTTTGCCAGCCGCATCATCCTTTCATTCGGAAAACCAAAACCCACCGAAAATTTCGCCCCAAAACCTATATAACGTTCCAAAAAAGTAGCCGCCGTCAAAAAGAAAAGGCCTTTACGAGTGAAGGTACCCCGCTCCTTCGGAGAAACCATGACATCACCAATTTGCACCTCCTGCCTAGGCTCACCCTTAAAAAGGACATTGCGAATCATACCGCCATAATGGGAAACTATCTCCGAATTTCTGCGGCCAATAATGGCAACTCCACGGCCATCACCATATTTCCAGTGCCACAAGGCCTGGCTCATCTCTTTAGCGAAGACCTGCTTAAACAACTTTTGCATAGCCGGCACATCAGACTCCAGCAGAGAAGTGATCTGCCAACGGGGGGGGGCATCATTTTTTCTCAAACAGACGAAGGCATAACCATACTCACCGGCAATATATTTTTGCTTATAGAGGAGAAGTGATGATTGAAGGTGCTCAAACTGCTCTTCATTGACCGGCAAATCTTTTAACAACTGGAGACGGTGGGTCTTTAAGCCCTCTAACAGGAAGTCAATCGTTGGTAAAGCCTGAGCGGAGAGGTCAACAACCTTTTCTTCATTAAACCCCCATCTTTCTGCCTGTGCCTGTAGATGGGCCAACAGTGGCAGGTTCTCCGATTCAGTGGTGGTCCGAGTCATACCAACTTCATCCAGGATCAATATTAGCCCGTTAGGTTTTAATAATAAAGAGGCTTTTTGGAGAAGTTGGAGCGTGTCAAGGTACTGAAAAGATTCCTGCAGCAATAGTACGTCAAACAATTTGTCGGCAGGGTCATACTCTTCAAATGAGGAGAGGATTAATCCTGCGGCGTTGATATTGCCTTTTCGGGCAATATCATGTTGATACGGATCAGGCGTTAAACCGGTTACGGCGTAACCTCGTTCGGAAAGGAGGCCGAATGTTGTACCCAGACCTATCCCAATTTCGAGAATTTCACATGGAGGAGCGGGTAAATTTTTTAAAATCAACTCAGTGGAGTAATTTTGGGCACTTGTTACATCTGTGTGGTTCTCGTCCCAGATCCCATAGTGAAGATAATCAACCCGCCCCAGTTCCAGAAAAAGTAGATGGGCATAGACATTGAGGGGAAAGGTTAACTGAGTGTATTTCATCGGTTATTACGGCCAAGAGTAGTTAAGAAAAACAACTCCAAGCTCAAGTCCTGTTGATAAGGCAACATTAATAAATAAAATCTACAGATAAAGCGAAATTCAGACAATGAATGTCTCTATCATCCAGCAAGAGAAGATATACACCATAAATCTCCTTGAGTAATGAAATTTTCGAGAAACTAAGGGTTGATTCTCATGAAAGATACCTCTTTATTTAGGTTCATGACATTTCATGACTATTACTCCCATAGATTCAAATCGTCAATGCCGATTGAATAATCTACAATTACATCTATAAGAAAATTTATTGACGTGTAAATTTTATGTGGTTAGGCTATCGCGTTATAATTATTCGCTAATTCGGAAGGAGTTGCCATGGTTACTTTCTTCAGATTTGGTGCCGGTGAGATTGAGATTTTCTGCGTTAGTTTCCTCCTCAGTACCTTTTTTCTAGGTAAGTGAGTTTGTGGGTGCTTCTTAATTTCTTGTCTTCCTTATTTCATCCACTATGGCCTAATTCCAAAACCGAGGAGTTGTTTGGATGCAAAAATTCTCGACATCACCTGCTGCCATGTTTAAAAGCCTCTGGTGTAACAAAAGTCTGATTCGTGTGCTGGTTGTCCGGGAGGTGGCAGGGCGCTATCGGGGTTCTGCCCTTGGAATTCTTTGGTCTTTTTTTAATCCGATATTTATGCTGACTGTGTATACCTTTGTTTTTAGCGTGGTTTTTAAAGCCCGCTGGGCAGTGGGTGATGAATCAAAAACCATGTTTGCCCTGGTTCTTTTTGCCGGCTTGATAGTGTTCAACCTCTTTGCCGAATGTGTTGGGCAGGCACCTTCCCTGATTTTGGCAAACACGAACTACGTTAAAAAGGTGGTGTTTCCTCTGGAAATTTTCCCCTGGATCTCCTTTGGCGCAGCCTTATTCCACGCCTTGGTCAGTCTTGTTGTCTGGTTGATTTTTTACATTATGGTTTTGGGCGTGCCGCACCCTACTGCACTTTTTTTACCACTGCTGTTGGTGCCCATGACCCTTTTGGTCATGGGTCTATCGTGGTTTCTTGCCGCGCTTGGCGTTTTTTTGAGAGATGTAAGCCAGATTGTTGGTGTTATCGTTTCGACACTCATGTTTCTTACCCCCATCTTTTATCCGCTCTCGGCCATCCCCCAAAAATATAGGGTTTATATTTATCTCAATCCACTCACTTTTATTATCGAACAAACTCGCGGTTTACTTATCTTTGGCACTCCTCCAGCCTGGAACTCTCTGGGCCTGCTGACAGCAATTTCATTTTTGATAGCCTGGATGGGGTTCGCTTGGTTCCAAAAAACCAGAAAGGGGTTCGCAGATGTCCTTTAGCGAAAGTAAATCCTCTCTTGCTTTGAGGGATAATTTTGCAGATCAGGCGGGGATAGCGGTTGCAGAAAAAGTAACTGAGCCGGCCATTCAACTCGACAATCTGGGGAAATGCTATCAGATATACAGCAAGCCCCATGAACGCCTACTCCAAATGCTTTTTAGAGGCAAACGCCAGTATTACCGGGAATTTTGGGCGCTACGTAATGTTTCACTTGAAGTTGGCCGCGGTGATGTAGTCGGAATTATTGGTCGTAACGGGGCTGGTAAATCAACGATGTTGCAGCTTGTTTGCGGCACATTGAACCCAACGTCCGGTGATATTGTTGTGCAGGGCAGGGTTGCTGCCCTACTGGAATTGGGGTCTGGCTTCAATCCGGAATTTACTGGCCGTGAAAACGCCTTTTTGAGCGCGACGGTGTCGGGCTTAACCCGCAAGGAAGTTGACGACCGTCTCGAAGATATTATTGAGTTTTCCGGTATTCGTGATTTTATCGACCAACCGGTAAAAACTTACTCCAGCGGTATGTACGTAAGGCTGGCTTTTGCAGTTGCGACCTCGGTTGATCCTGACATCCTGGTGGTTGATGAGGCGCTGTCTGTCGGGGATGGTGATTTCTGTCGGAAATCTTTTGACAGGATTATGGCCATGAAGGAGGCGGGGAAGACCATACTTTTCTGCTCGCATTCACTGTATCAGATTGAAGCGATATGTAACAAGGCGATTTGGTTAGATGATGGCAAGGTGCAGATGATTGGAGAACCGGCACCGGTGGTGATGGCCTACAGTGATAGCTTGAACCTTTCGGCCTCACGCACTTCAACTGACCTGGCTGCTGCCCCTGCTTATGATGATGTAACTGGCTCGTCACCGCTTGAGGTGGACAAACTACACAAAGGGACAGCGCGCATTGTCGCGGTCAGAGTGAAAGTGAACTCTGTTGAAGGACAAAAGCTCCAAGTGGAAAGCGGCCAAAATGATGTTGAAGTGCGAATAAAATTTGCCGCCAACCAGTCTTTGCCAATGCCCAATGTTGGTCTGTGTTTTGTCTGCCAGGACGGCAGAGTTGTGGCGAGCGCCGGCACCCAACTCGATCGGTATTTACCGCAACGGCATGCCGATGGTGGTGGAGAGGTTACCATCACTTTTCCCAGATTTTCACTGTTGCGCGGTGAATATCAGCTTGATGTATACCTCCTTTGCGAGCGTGGTATTCATGTCTATGACAGTGTTATCATGGCTGCCATGCTGTTGGTAAATCAAGCCAATTTGGAGTTGGGGCTGGTAACACTTCCTCACAGTTGGTCCGGCTAGTTGTTCTCCGAGTTATACGCCGATTGCTAATAATCAATTCATACCGTTTATTGAAAAATGAGAAAGTATGGCATGCATTGTTGATTAGCCCCTTGATTTAACGAAGTCCAACTGAGTTTTGGACCCATAGGGAATTTCCATTTTTTGAGTAATTATCTACAGCAATCCGCTAAAATCGCGAGTGTATGGCAGGGAAAAGAAATATCTGACGTGAAAGAACTCTCCGTCCGATATAACATGTCACACCTGGAACATTATATGGACTATGGCATGCAGGCTGGAATTACTATTACCGGCGTTTCTGAGGACGCTACAGAAATTTTAGCATAAATCCCTGCAACTGGTATAACGGTGGTTCATTACTATCTTTATGCTGTCAATCTCCTCGGTGTACTCCTCGCCAGCATGAATACAAGTGTCCCACGCTAACAAAAAGAACTTACATACATGAATGACCTGAACATCTCCATTGTTACTTACTCCCCATGCATTGATTTATTAGCTCAAACAACAGAGAGTTTGTTGGTTGCATTGCTTTTTGCACATAAGGGTGGCAACCTGAGAAATGTTACTCTTTATGTCGTTGACAATGGCCCTGGGCATGAATTTGCTGAGCAGTTAGGCCAACAGACAGCTATTTATGCAACTATTTCTTTTATTAAAACCAAAATAATTTCCGGCCATGGAAATATTGGTTTTGGCAGAGGCCATAATCTGGCCTGGCAGCAAGGAGATGGAGATTTCCACCTCATCCTCAATCCCGATGTGTATCTTGAAGAAAATGCCATACATGAGGCGCTAGGTTATATGACCAGTAACGAGGATGTCGGCCTACTTTCCCCCTACGCCAGTGATGAAAACGGCCAGAGGCAATATCTGTGTAAACGCTACCCATCATTGTTAAACTTCGGGCTGAGGGGGTGTGGACATAACTTACTTACAAGCTTTTTCAGGGGGAAATTAGATCATTATGAAATGCGGTCGTTATGCGGTGGACCAGAGGTGGTTGTAGACGTACCCATCGTCAGTGGCTGTTTTATGTTTTTCCGGTATAAAGATCTGTCATTAACAGGCGGCTTTGCTGATAAATATTTTCTCTATTTTGAAGACTTTGATCTCTCTTTACGCTTGGCAAAGAGAGCCCGGATAGCATTTGTGCCGCAGGTACGAGTTATTCATTCTGGAGGTAAGGCGGCTCGCAAGGGCTGGTGGCATATCACTATGTTTACTCGTTCGGCAATTACTTTTTTTAACGCCCATGGCTGGAAAATATTTTAAAGGGAAGCAGGCTGGAGAAGCGAATCAACCCGTTGCAGATCCTGCTCAAACAGAACACCAGCCGTTGCATATAATCTGACCTGTTGCAGAAGATGAGAGGATATACTTTGATTTAATGCACGACGGGCATCATTCAAGCGGGATTGGGCATCAAGAACGGCCACCATATCTTTAAAACCCTGCTGGTTGGATGCCGCAACAGCATTCAAGGTACTCACACGGGCATTCACGACCTGTTGCCACGCTATAATATTGGACTCGCCTATTTCCAGACTAGCCAGATCATCATAGACTTCAACCGTGGCAGACTCCAAGGCGTTACGAACCAGCGCCCTTGCCTGTTGCAGAGTTGAAACCGCCTGATCAACGGAGGCAGAGGTGTACCCACCTTTAAAGAGAGGAACCTGCAGGGCGACGGAAACACGCTTATCTGCGCCTTGAGAAATCCCCAAATCCTCATTATAACTGTCACTGATACTGGCACTCAACATAACATTAGGGTAATAACCAGCCTTCTTAATAGTCAATTCACTCTGAGCAATTTCCTTCTCCATCTGCGCAACCAGCAGTCCGACATTATTTTCAACGGTTCGCTGTACCCATTCCTCGGCAACCCATTCATTGACATGATACGTATCCTCATCTAAAATAGGGAAATTTTCAGGCGTAATCAACCTGCCAATTCGCCGTTGGAGATTACGAACAGCAGAGAGCCGATCACGGTCAACAACGAGCAGACGAGTCTTGGTTTCACCAAGTCTCGCTTTGGCCTCAAGCATATCAGCGCGACTTGCCAAGCCAAGCTCGAGGGCTTCCCGCAACCCGTTTCGCCTCTGAAGGACGGATAAGTGCATTGTCGTATTGGACATAGTCTTGCCAGTCCAAATTAACTGCTTGGAAAACTACATCGACAAAATCAATATTGACGGAACAGAGTAGGTGTTGGCAGATTTAAGGCTCTGCGACCAAGGCCCGGATTCAAAGCTTACAATTTGACGATAGTGAAATTGCACGACTAAAGGCTAAAATGGGTGTTGCCAGTACAGCTCATATAGCTTACACGAATGAATTAAAGGTACTTCTTACCCAGCACTAAATATCGATTTTTAACTTTTTAGTACGCAGTCTTCAGAAGACAACACAGCATTAAAACTGCGTTTCTGTCTTCTGATTTCTGCGTACTGAGTTCGGAATCATACCTGTGACATAATCAAGCTCAGCCTTGATTGCCTGAAAATCGGCCCTGGCTTGAACAATATCTGCCTCGCCCTGACTTACATCGTTCAGGGCATTCAGGACATCCACTGAAGTTCCCAGCCCGGTTTTGTAGCGTTGTTCGCCCCGCTCGTAGCTGCGCGTCGCAGCCTCTTTAATACTTGTGGCGGAATCAATGCGTTGGCGAGCCTCCAGCAGTGAAGCATAACTGTTGCTTACATCCATTTCTATCTTGCTGAGCAGCTCCCTGAGATTTTCACGATAACGCTTGGTCTTGGTTTCCTGCTGCATAGAAGAGGCAATCGTCTGGCCGCCATGAAAAAGTTGCATGGAGACCGTGAGCATTGTGCTCCAATAGGCGGTATCCTCATCCGGATATCCCGGGTTATCGTAT
>JAQIBE010000072.1 GCA_027859235.1 Desulfobulbaceae bacterium | reverse complement strand
ACCTTCAGTTTTTTATCCCAAACAAAGTCAAAAACAACACCCTCGTGTTTAAGCAGGACCAATTGCATTTCAGTCACATCAGGCAGGACAGCCATTCCACCGGGAGAATGCAGCCCTTTCCCGGTAATGATGCGCACCGTTTTCAGTCCTTGTTGTATACTGGTATGCAGGAATAACAATATTCTCTGCCCAGCAGAACTGGCTGTTTCTCCATGGAGATCCAGCACCGCCTGAACAGGCGGATACCCCTTCACCCCTTTGGGTTTCTTCTTCATCAGGGCCTTTTTCTCTTGAATATGACGGGCCACTCCCGCATCAAGATCGCACTCCTTGAGCAAATCTGCAAAGCTTGCCCCATCCGCGGTAAAGGGATTATCAGTCGTCAGCCTTCTCACCCCGGTTCGCCTCATTTTTTCTTTTAAATACGTTTTTATTGCCATATCCAGACGTTATCTATTGACGATTCTTTGCATTTATCCGTAAGATATTATGCAGACTAAGCGAAAATAACTATTCAGCCCAGCCATAAGTGCTGATTGGTATGATTATGCCATCAATACTTCCGCTGGGGAAGCATCTTAATCTACACCCTTTAAAGCACTGAAAGCGACCAAGGCCCATTCTCTTGTAAACGCAAACCAAAGGATCCCGCCATGTCACCCAAAGACCAACGCCAGACCAGCCGTGTAGATTCTCTCAACCTCTCCTATTACTGCATAGATGAGGGTAACAATATCATCGCCCAGGGCATGGGGCGCACTTTGAATATTTCCACAACCGGAATTCTCCTGGAAACCTATGAGGCAATCCCAGGCTGCAAGACAGTGGACATGGAAATCGCCATGCACGACGATATCATAAAGGCCAGCGGAATAGTGGCCCACTCCACCGAAGAGGAAAACAATTCATATCACACAGGCATTCAATTCACGCAGATATCCACTGAAGATAGAGAGACCATAGGTAAATTCATCTGACAACCAGCAATTACCTCTTCACCAAACTCTGCGTATGGCACAACTATGCCAATCATCCCCCCCCCACAGCCGACAGCACCGGCCATGGGTATTTCACTGTTTCAGCCGCATATTGCCCATCACCCTCCCCATTTCTTAAATGATTGTCTGCTAAAAAGCTAATTTTCATGCCATTAGAAACAGAACTAAATGATGAAACCGTTTCCCTTTGATGGTACATTTATTTTCATATGAAAATAAATCCCATATAAACAAGTGGTTGCTGACATATATACAGGAAAACAATGGCCTTAATCAACATTGATGCTGTGGCAAAACACATCATTATACTCCTGTAACAAGAATATTCACGGGGTTGAGCTTCTAACCTATAAACGCAACCGCGGCATCACCATCACCAAAGATCATAAATGGGTACTCCATATCAGTGAGCAGGGCTAGCATGCCGAAGAATGGATCATTGACCAGACCAGCCTCCAGAAACTGCTTAAGACACTCCTTAAACGGGAATTCCCTCGCAGTCGTAAGGTCCGCATGTATCAGTTAAAAAGCCCGGATGACTTTGACCTGGCCCACCAGCGCCAGAGAATTTAACTTAACCCGCCAGAGGTGTCAGCATGATAGATGCAAAAACAAATCAGGACATAAACAGTTTAATCGAAACGTGGCAGGATAAGGCCACTAAAACCAAGGAGGCCTTTATTCGCATCAAGTCCTTTCTTGACAGAATGGAGCATGTCTCCTTTGATTTTAACACCCGTTCCGGGGTGAGTTATTCTCTCCGGCCCCGGCATCAAAACCAGAAAGATCGCACCCTCTTTGCCATGGTGGATGTTATTGATGACGACCCAAGTGATCGCTGGCTCTCTGTCTGCTTTTATGGTGAAATGATTACGGATCCTGAGGGGAAAGGCGATATCGTCCCAGGCGGACTCATGGGTGAAGATGGCCATTGTTTTGATCTGGACAGTTGGGATGATGAACTTCTTGCCTATATTGAAGAGCGCCTGAGCGAGGCATACAGGGCGGCGGCAGCGGAGTAGTTTTTTTTGCTGCATGGTGACCAGGACAATGCACCCTTGTTCTGCTCACCACCGCGCCCCGCCACCTGTATTTTTTTACGATTGCAACTTCTATTTATCTAACTCCACACCTGCCCATTATGATAAAATCATTTCCCCCCAGAAAAAATAGAAATTCCTACTCACTATACCTTAACCCGTAATCCTGAT
>JAQIBE010000047.1 GCA_027859235.1 Desulfobulbaceae bacterium | reverse complement strand
GATGATGAAGTAGGGTACTTGAAGTCTTCGCTTATCTCTTGCAGGGCGGTTTCTTTCGACATTCGCCATTTCTTATTCGATATTCTGCGGTTATCAGGGTTAAATCCACCTGCTTGCAGCTGGTGGTCAGGGTCTATTTCTGCTATGGTAAGATCTTTTTATCCGGCAGGGCATGAACATGTTGCTTGGCCTGCGCTGTGGTTTAACCCTTAAGGTATAATGAAGGAGAATCCATGCATATCCACTGTCCGGAATGTGGTCATGATCATGAGATTGCGGACGGGGGGATTCCGGCCGATACATTTATAGCCCGCTGTCGCGGCTGTAAGGCCCGGTTTGTTGTGGTGGTGGGGATCTGTGCATGCGGCGCCCATGTGCAGCAGGACCACATCTGTCCTGCTTGTGAGAAGATAAATGCCGGCGGAAATCATGAGTTATCTGATCCGGTGGCTGTTCCCCCGTATCAGGAGATGGAAAGGGTGGTGCAACCGGGACCTCCTGCCATGACCAGTGTCTCCCATGGGGTCCGGTTTTCAGGCAGGGGGGGAGAATTCTTCCGTATTTGGATTGTGAATCTCTTTTTGATCATTGTGACCCTGGGAATCTACATCCCGTGGGCCAGGGTTCGCACCCGCCAATATTTTTATAGCCATACGACGATTGCTGGTGAGCCGTTTGAGTATCTGGCCGATCCCATGATCCTGCTGCGCGGCTATCTCCTCATTGGCGGGGGTTTTATAATTTATACCGTGAGTCAGGCGGTGCCGGTTGTCAGCGGTTTTCTGGTGCTGTTTTTTTATGCATTCTTCCCCTTCCTCGTCTTTAAGTCGTTGCGTTTTTATGCGCATAACTCATCCTTTAAAAATATCCGCTTTCAATTCCTCGGTTCAATTGCCCAGGCCTATACCGCCTATCTGCTGCTGCCCCTGGCGATCCCCCTTACCATGGGTTTGATCGTGCCCTACTGGATGTACTATAAGAAGCGGTATTTTTTTGAGAATTTTGCCTTTGGCGGGACGCGGTGCAATTTCAGCGCCCAGGTGAAACCCTTTTACGGGTTCTATCTTAAAGGGGGCCTCCTGCTGCTTATGGGCTTCTTCCTGGTCGGTCTCTTGGCTGCCCTTGTTATTCCCCGGTTCCAGGAGGTGTTCACGGCAGGAAACATGACTGCATTGGCGGCGGGTGCTATTGTCATGATGTATGGCGGCTTGATTCTGGGTTTCATCTTTGTCCAGCAATATATCTATGCCCGAACCATGAACTATTGCTGGGGACAGGCAGTCCTTGGCTCGATTACCTTTGTGTCCACCCTCAACCCCGGACGATTGCTGCTGATTCAGGTCACGAATATCTTGGCCATTGTCGCTTCCGGAGGGTTATTATTCCCCTGGGCCAAGGTTCGCAGGACGAGATATATTCTTGAGAATCTGACCCTGTATGCTGGGGCCGGACTGGATGATTTTACGGCAGCCAGCTCTGCAGATGTGGCTGCATTGGGTGAAGCGGCCATGGATTTATTTGATTTTGAGATTGGTTTATAATGGACTGTCCGGCAACCTATCTTGATGGCAGAAGTTCACAAACCCATCAGGCCATGATCCATCTCCTGTCTGACGGGGTGCGGGTGGATGATGAGGATGGCAACCTGCTTGAGCGGGCGATGTTTGCCAATCTATCCCTCTCTCCGCCTCTGTCCAACCGGGATCGGTTTTTGAAGTTTGCCGGCGGGGCACGCTGTCAGCTAAGTGAGCCTGAGATGATCCGGCTTCTTGATGCTCGCCTGGGCTCTTCCCCGGGGTTTGACATGGTGCATATCCTTGAATCAAGCTGGCGCATGGTACTGGTGAGCAGCATCTGTCTCATTGGTTTTATCTGGGGTGTTATGACCTATGGTATTCCTGCCGCTGCCAGACATGTGGCCATGGCCGCACCCCCGGCAATCATGGATTCGCTGAGTCATAAGACGGTGGAGATGCTGGATGAGCGTTTTTTTGACGAGTCTGAACTGGCAGAATACCGGAAGGTTGAACTCCGGGCCTTATTTGCGCCGGTCTGTGCTGATTTCAGTCAGGATTCTCTTTGCGCAGGTGAACTCTTGTTTCGAAAAGGCGGAGACCGTATCGGCGCCAATGCCTTTGCCCTGCCTTCAGGGCAAATTGTCATCACCGATGAACTCATCGATATGGCCCGGTCTCCACAGGAGATTGCAGGGGTTCTGGCCCATGAAATGGCCCATGTCGGGGAGCGTCATTCCATCCGGCATGCATTGCAGCACACCGGGGTGTTTTTATTGATATCGGCCCTTGTGGGTGATATCGGCTCCATCTCATCCCTAGCCACCACCCTGCCCACGGTGCTGGTGGAATCAGGCTATTCCCGTAAATTTGAGGAAGAGGCGGATCGTATTGCCTGTATATATCTGCTGGAGAGCGGCAGAACAACGGCCCCCTACCAGGCCATCCTCTCCCGCATGACAGAGGAAAGTCCGTCGGATTCATCATTATTCACGACTCATCCGGCAACAGAGAAACGGATTATGGCCATGCAGGAGATTGAGGCGCAATACAGGAGGGGATTACGGTGATACTGCTTATGAGCTGTGCATGGTCCCCATGGGCTACTTCTCTTTGTCAGTCAGCGGATCAATAACCACGGCAGGTTCTTGACTGGCCAGGAGATCGTCCAGGCTGTAAAGCATGTCGTCATCAATGTCCCCCATGTCAAGTTTATCCAGTTTGTCGGCGTCAGGATCTGGACTGTCTGCTGCTGACTCCCCCTGCAAAACCGGTTCGCCTGCTTCACTTGCAGAGAGTCCAGCGGCTGAGAAATCGTCATTCAGCACAATCTTTTCGTACAGGAGGGCAGTATCATCATCTCCCCGGTCCTCCTCTGTGGCATCATCAAGGCGGGGTTCCAACTCCAGTGCGCCCATTAGTTCGGGAGTTTCCTTCATAGGTACGGTCTTTACCGTGTCTGCAGTTTGTGATATTGGGAGGCTATCGTCATCAATCCGGTTTAAATAGGTGTTCAGGAAGGAGCGGAGTTCAGCCTTGATACGCTCTTTCTCTCCGGCAAGAGTAGTGATCCGGGTCTGTAAACTATTCTCTTCTCTCTGAGCCTCTTCCAGGATGGCGGTGGATTTATCCTTGGCATCCTCATGCAGACGAGCGGCATGTGCTTCGGCCTTGGTTTTAATGTCGTCAGCAAAGGATTGGGCGGCAATAATGGCATTTTTAAAGCTCTGCTCCTCTTCCTGTGACAGGCTCTGGGCATTCTGCAAGCCACTGAGCTCTTCCTTCAGCCTCTCATTCTCGGTGGAGATAAAGAGATAGCTTTCAGCGAGTTTATCAATAAAAGCATCAACTTCTGTCATGTCATAGCCGCGAAAGCGCTGACTGAACTGTTGACTCTGAATCATTTCGTGGGTGAGCAGCATGGAGAACTCCTTATGGGTGAAAAGACTTAGGGGGTCGTTATGAATGCGGACCAGGTAAGCGTAGACTCCGGGTAAGCGCAGACTCCGGTACAGCAATTTCCTGCTTGGCTCCTTATGTAGCTATGGACATCTCGTAGGCCATGTTATTTTTTACACCTGCTTAACCGATGTTATGGGCAAGTTGGGCAATGGAGCGGACGAGGAAATTTTGCAGAAACATAATGGCCAGCATGACAACAATGGGCGAAAGGTCCAGACCTGAAGTGTAGGTGAAGGGCAGCGCCTTGCGTACTCGATAGAGAACCGGTTCTGTGAGGTTGTTGAGGGCACGGACAATGGGATTATGGGGATCCGGGCTGACCCAGGAAATAATGGCGCGGCCGATAATGACAAACATATAGGCCTGTAAAA
>JAQIBE010000031.1 GCA_027859235.1 Desulfobulbaceae bacterium | reverse complement strand
CCGGCAGGGCTCATAACTGAGTGCGAA
Organism: Desulfobulbaceae bacterium; assembly: GCA_027859235.1. Lineage (GTDB taxonomy): Bacteria > Desulfobacterota > Desulfobulbia > Desulfobulbales > SURF-16 > JAJRUT01. The sequence goes on along the minus strand of JAQIBE010000031.1, from coordinate 15,829 downwards.
TGGAAGCCTAACGTTATGGAATTTAAAGGAAATGTGGTTCGCCACGTCGAACATCTTGACATACCTTCTCATGGAAGCGCAGACTCCGTTGTAGCAATTTCCTTACAACCCCTCAGGCAGCTATGGACATCTCGTTGGGTATGTTATTTTTTACAACTGCTTAGTGGCGTCAGCATGTCTTGTTTACGCTGGTTTCTTGCCCTTTAAAAATACCCGTAAAGGCGCAGGGTACCCCTCAACTGTCTTGGTATGATCCTGCGGGTCAATAAAATCACTATAGGATTCAAACTCCATCCACTCTGTTCGGCGCTGTTCTTCACTATTCATTTCGTGGCTGCAAAACAGTTCGACATCGCTGAACCCGGCACGAATCATCCAGTTTTGCAGACATAACCCTGTTGGCACGAAATAGGTTCCAGGCACCTTGGCATAACGTTCCTCGGGGAATAATGCTACGGGTTGATCCCCAGGAATGGCTTGGGATTCCACAATTAAAGTACCACCAGGAGTCATGGAATCCCGTACCTCTTTCAAACATTCCAGGGGTGAGATGCGGTGATATAAAATACCCATGAGGAAGACGACGTCAAAACTGGGGCCGAATAGTCCCATATCCTCAACGCCAAGAAGCTCCATCTCAAGATTGGTTAAGCCTGAGAACTGCCGCAGCATGTGAAAGACAAAAAAATGGTTCAGATAGGGTTCAAAGCCCACCACAAGCTTGGGCTTGTGGTGGGCCATGCGGAACATATAATAGCCATTATTACTGCCAACGTCGGCAATGACTTTTCCCGCAAGGTCAGGCAGATGGGGAAGCAGCCTATCCCACTTCCGGTTGGACCGCCATTCCGCATCTATATCAATTCCGAAAATGTTAAAGGGGCCTTTGCGCCAAGGATTCAGGTCTTTCAAATTCGTATAGAGCAGGTCATACTCCTCATCGGAGATTTCATCCCGTGTGCCTATGGTCACGGCATCTCCATTAAGATCAAGATGACAGGCCTTAAGATGCTGCAAGAGTTCAGCTTTATGCCGCAGGGCTTTAATCCCTCTCTTCAAACTTGTGACTCTTTTGTCCACGTAGTCGTGATGAGCACTAAGTTTCTGGTGCTCGGCATGAGCCAGTGAGGTGAAGTAGTTTGAGGTGTATTTCATGATGATTGTTCGGTCCTCTCTTCTTTCAGCCCTATAAAGGAGATGAAATTAAACCATTGGAAAAAGGTTTCACATTGGCTGAATCCCGCGTTTTTCAGCATATTTTTGTTTTCAGCAATGGAAAATGGAATGAGAATATTTTCCAGGGTTTCTCGTTTTTTGGCAATTTCAATCTCACTATAGCCTTGCTCTCGTTTGAAGTCGAAGTAGAGGTCGATAAATACCCGGTTTATCTTTGAGTGGTGGGAGATGATTTTTTCCCCCATGATGATGATGCCGCCTGGCAGGAGTGCCCCATGGATTTTCCTCAGAAAGTCTGCCCGCTCGAGAGGCCGTAGAAATTGCAGGGTGTAGTTGAGGAGAATGACCTTGCATGGTGCAAGCTCGATACGTGTAATGTCGCCAAGCAGGAAATTGATTTGGCTTGTGTTGGTGAAGAGTTCAGCCTTGCGTTTGGCCTTGTTGATCATGGCCTGTGAGTTGTCAATGCCGACATATTCTAATGTTTCATTGCCAAAATGACTGGCGAGGGTGAGTAGAGGCTTGCCGGTTGAACAGCCAAGATCGTAGATTCGGTCATGGCTTGTCACAAAGGGCGCGATGAGTTGGGCGGTCATTTTCATGACCTGATGATAACAGGGGATGGACCGTTCCAGCATGTCGTCAAAGACCTCGGCCACCTGTTCATTAAAACTGAAATCTTGGCTTGGGCTGTCTGTGTTGAAAAGGGTGTCTCGTTTCATGGATTTGGTTAAACCATGTCGAAACCACCCACGCAAGGTCTGAGGGGGGATTGAGGTATATTTTTTTGAGGTTCTGGCATGATGTGCTAAAAACACAAAGTGGTGTGACAGGCAGGATTAGCTGTACCGTTCCTCTTCTTTGTAATACTCAGGGAAGCCAAGCGTCTTTTGTAATTCTGTAAAGGGTTGATGGCTGGGATAGGTATCCTTTTTCAGCTCAGCCAGACTGCTCGTCATTGTCTCAATGCAACAACTCAGGAGGGTGAGTGGATAGGCTGCGATCTTAAACCCCATGCTCTGCAGCTGCTGCTGGCTGAGAAGTGGCGTTTTGCCATTCTGGATCATATTGGCCATGCACGGACGGGGCACGGCCTGACAGAACTGTTCCATTTCCGCTACTGATTCCGGAGCCTCCATGAAGATAATATCAGCTCCGCGCTTGCTGAAATCCTGGCAGCGGGCAAGGGCCTCTGTAAAACCCAGACTGGTTCTGGCATCGGTGCGTGCCATGATGAGAATATCTGCGCCCTCATCCCTGGCGTCCACTGCAGCCTGAATGCGCATGGTTGCTGCATGGCGATCAACCACCTGTTTGCCCCTGGTGTGGCCGCACCGCTTGGGACTCACCTGATCTTCAATCATGATGCATGAAAACCCAGCCTGTGCATAGCCCTGTACGGTGCGTTTAACATTCACCCCATTGCCATATCCCGTGTCACCGTCGCCGAGCACAGGAATGGTCACGGCTTGACAGATGTCTCGTCCCTGATCCACCATTTCACCATAGGAGATGAGTCCTGTGTCTGGCCTGGCAATCCTGCTCGCTGAAACAGCAAAACCGGACATGAAGGTGATGGGAAAACCTGCCTGCTCAATGAGCATGGCGGATAAACCATCATGGCAGCAGGGCATGACCAGAATTTCCGGGCCTTGCAGGAGTTTTCGCAAATACTCGGTGCGGGTCATGACTAAGGCAGGCTGATCTTCTTGGCGTCGTCGATCTCTTTAGAGGGACGATAGAGGATAATCATTTTACCAATGATCTGGACCTGGGCGGCATTGGTTTTATTCACTAATGCTTCGCCCACCTCTTTGCGGTCAAGGCCTGCGGTTGTTTGGACTTTCACCTTGATCAGCTCGTTGTGGTCCAGGGCATATTCGATTTCATCCATGACTGTTTGGGTGATACCGTTTTGACCTATCATCACCAGCGGGGTAATGGTGTGCGCCTTACCGCGAAGAAACTGCACCTGTCTTTTGTTCAAAGATACTTTTTTTTGTTTTTGCTTCGCCATGTCTGTTTTTCTTTAGGGGTTAGGGTTAGGCCGGGGTGTTCAGGCTCAAACTTCTTAAAATAAATTTTTGATGATCTCATATCCGCCAATCCAGGTGCCGATCATGGAGCCTATACCAGGAAGGATAAAGGCGAGGAAGACTTTTAAAAGTCTATTTCGCCACCAGCCCGCCATGGAGGCCATATCCGCCATGGCCGTTTCAAATTCACGGACAATGGGAGGCTGCATCATGGCCTGGACAAAGGCGCAGACATAACCGGCCCCGATCACTGGAGTGAGACTGGTGAATGGGGCTGCGACAAAGGCAGTAATGATGGTTATGGGGTGGGCAAAAGCGATTAAGGCGCCAATGGCGGATGGGATACCGTTGGCCAGAATCCAGTAGGTAATATTTTCACCCGCCGCCAGAAGCCCTTTATTCATGCCGATATAGCCAATGGAGCCGATGATGAGTATGGGAATGGCCCAACCCAGAATTTTCCAGACAGGTGATACAGGGGGGATGGTATTGATTTCTGCCATTTGGCTGGAGCGGTCTTCCTTTATTCCCGCCTTGATGCCCTGGACATGGCCTGCCCCCACCACCGCAACAAGCTTCTGCCCTGCGCTTGTTTTAATCTTTTCCGCAAGAAAGGTGTCCCGTTCATCAATCAGAACCTGTTTTATTTCAGGCAGGGCCTCACCCATTTCATTTAAAAGCTCAGACAGGGCATCAGAGGCCTTTAATTCATCGAGCTTCTGCTCGTCAATCTCAGTGGTGTCAAAGAGGGAGGCAAAGAGGGAGGCCAGAAGATAGCCTTTCTTGAAGATGGATGTCTTTTTCCACGCCCGCCGCAGGGTAACCCGGACATCACGGTCACAGAGACTGATGGGAATGTTATGCGTCTTTGCAGTCTGGGTGGCTTCAAGCAGCTCAGAACCCGGTATGACCCCGAGCTGATCGCCCAGTTTCTTCTGGTACGATGCCAGGGTCAGGTTCACCATGAGGGTGGAAAGCTGTTTTTTGCGGATGATCTCCTTGATGTCCAGATTCTGCCAGCGATCTTTTTGTGATAAGGATTCAAAACGTTTTTCATCCAATTCAACACAGACACAATCGGGCTGTTCGGCCTCAATCACGTCGTGGACGAGATCCACAGATTTCTGGGAAACATGGGCTGTGCCCACGAGGATTATTTCTCGGCCGTCATCAAGATTGATACGGTGGATATCAGGAGATTGGAGAGTGGTCACGTGTCTTTTATGGGTAGAGGTGTTGAGGTGGAATCAATAACAACGGCAGGGGTTACCCTGCCGTTGTTATTGAAAAGAATAATGTTATCATATCATAAGTTGTTTAGAACTTAACCATGATTCCTGTGGTGACCATGTAGGCGGATGAGTTGCTGAATTCACCGTCGATAGTGTTGTCATTGTTCGAGACTTTAAGGGTTTCTTTTTGGTCATAGAGAAAGGACATACCCACTTCGTAGGTATCATCTAATTTATACCGGAAACCGCAGGAGTAAAGTTTGGCATCTGAATCCGGCAGTTCAAAACCAAGGGTTTGAACTGGAACCGGAGTTTCATCAATGGCAAAACCAAACATGAGGGTGAGTTTGTCATCCAAGAGTTTCTGGGTGAGACCAATGCGAAAGGCATCCGTGTCATTATAGTTTTTTTCTATAGGACTGCCGTAGATGGAATCAAGAACAGGGTGGATCCCTGAATCGTAATTAAAATCAAGCTCGTCGTAAGCTGACCAGTAGGTGCGATCCCAGGTGAATTCAATCGTGGTGGATTGGATGGTGTATGATGCCGCTATAGTGAGAACTTCAGGAACAGGGACACTTACATCTCCGTGACCATAGTAGGTGAGGTTATTATAGGTGAGGTCATTATAGTATAATCTTGTGCCGTTTCCATCGAGGTTAAGGTCCACTCTTGAACGCCATGTGATGGATGTTGTTAATGACTCTATAGGCTTAACACTCATTGCAAGGTTGTAGCCGAAATCAATGGAGTTCCCTTTTAAATTTCTGGAAGCATCGGCTGGATCTGTTGGGCGGGTAGAGCTTTGCACTTTTCCTTTGCTGTAAATAGCTCGAGCACCACCGCCAATGGAGAGCCAGTCTGTTATCTTGTAGGCAATCGTTGGGTTGAGTTCAAACACCTCCAGGGTGAATTCTTCGGCTTTTATCTGTGCCCAGCTATCTTCCCATCTCTTTGATAACCCAGCAGGTGTTGTTAGCGAAAGACCAAAACGTAAATCCTTGTACTCAGGTGAAACAAGATGAAACAGAGGAATGTAGAAGTTCTCTTTTTCTGATTCTGCGTCCATGGTTGGAATTCGGTTGTCTTCGTATTCCACTGCAGTCAGGTGAATATAGTTGAGGTCAAATTCAAACTGATACCTGTCCTTCTCCGGATCAAAAACCATATTGGCCGGATTGAAATAGGAGGCGTCCGCACCGCTGGCATTGGCAACATAGGCTGCACTGAGGGCGGTTGAGTTCACGGATTGCTCTGGAATACGCCAGCCAGAGGCAAAGGCGCTGGATGCGCAGACAAGTGATGATAGAGCCAGGATTAAAATTCTTTTTTTCATAATCTTTCCCACTTTATTCTTAATAAATAAGAACGACCCGCAGCTGTCTCGCGGACAGGCCTCTTAGGAGGCATAGAGGTAGCGCTTGATTTTATGTGTTGCCGTCTTGATAAACGGTTCTTTACGTTCTGTAAAGCGGTGAATCTTGGAATATCGTGACAGGAGACCATTGACATCCTTCTGTAACCGCTTGAGCAGGTCGCTCACATATCTTTCGTGATCCGTTACGGTTTTACCCTTACTGTCGCGGTCAATTACATCCTGGTTGAAGTAGATCTTTGCTTCAAGCTGGCCATTGTTCTCGATGAGCAGTGATTCTTCAACAAATTCATAACTGTTAATCTTATCCTCAATGGCTTCAGGGAAGATGTTCTCACCACTGCTCAGAACAATGACACTTTTAGAGCGCCCTTTGATGTGGAGATACCCTTGGTCGTCGATGCGACCGAGGTCGCCTGTGACCAGCCAGCCCCCAGGAATCAGGGTTTCTGCGGTGGCCTCTGGGTCGGCCATATAGCCCTGCATGATATTTTCACCACGGGCATGGATATCGCCGACACCTGTTTCTTGATTAGGGTTGTGGATACGTATCTCAACCCCTGGAATAGGTTTTCCTGTGGAGCCAACAGGGATGGTTGCATCTCCTAATGGGCCGCCTGCAAGGAGCGGTGCTGATTCGGTTAAGCCGTAACCAATTATATACGGAAAGTCTGCATCGCGCAGAAATTGTTCTGTCTCAAGGTTTAAGGCTGCACCGCCAATGGCCATGATCTGTAAATTTCCGCCAAAAAAGGAGAGGAGCTTCTTACCTATCTTCTGCATGAGGGCTTTGCGGACAGGTGTGAGTCTGCAGCCCAGCTTGAGGAGTGTGTTGTTGTTGATGGTGCTGAGCACTCTCTTTTTGTAAATTTTTTCCATGACCATGGGCACGACACACATGACCGCAGGTTTTTCTACCTTACAGATTTTGGCAAGATAGGTGGGGGTTGGCGGTTTTGCGGAATAAATAATGCGACACCCCTTGGAAAGGGGAACGAGGAAACCCACGGTGAATTCATAGGTATGGCTCATGGGGAGAATGGAGAGAAAGGCAAGCCCTGAGGTGACCTGTTTTAAAAGAATAGCGACGGCTGTAAGATTCGCACAAAAGTTGCCATGGGATAACATGACCGCTTTAGAATGGCCTGAGGTTCCCGATGTGTAAATGATTGACGCAATGTCGTCTGGGTCTGCCCTGTGGCCCAGCTTTTTAATGTTGTCCACGTCTTTCGTGCTGAGGGGTGAACTGTCCTCGAGCAATGGTGTGAATGGAGCAACATCATATGGTGATGCTGGTTCCTCGGAGTTGTCGAGGGTGATTATGAGTTTTAATTTGCCCTTGTCCAACTCGAATGTCTTTTCAATATGGCGGCCGGTGGTAAAAATAATCTTGCATTTTGATTCATTCAAAATATGCCTGACATCAGCATTTGGGAAATCAGGCAGAATAGGCAGGGCAATGGCGCCAATTCTGATGATGGCAAAATAGGCAACACCCCAGTTAGGAGAGTTTTCGGCAAGGATACAAATCTTATCCCCCTCTCTAATGCCTTTTCCCCGAAGGATATGGGCCAGCATCAGTACCTTCTCATGCATCTGGCTGTATGTCATGGGCTGGTCGAGGGCAAATCCAGAGAATGGATACTCTTGATATCGGGAACAGGAAGCATCGAGGACAGCATTTAATGTGGTATGGTTCATTGCACTATTATGTGTTGAGTTTAGCGTTGGTGTGCATATCACAGCAGAGAAATATAGCGGACCTTTTACTTATTGTTTTGTTCTCTCTTCGTCAAGGAAACTTCCTGTTTCCTTGATGCAACTACAGAATTGACGTTAAAATCTTTGGAAATCCCAGCGTACAGGCTGGCCATTCTTATAGGGCATTACCCCGTGAAAAATTCGTGGATCCTTATCAAAAATGAGTGGCAGGAAGTGTCGATCTCCGGGCCACATGGGTAATCCGCCTAACTCTTTGATAGTGTGCCATTCCAATTTTCCTTCTGCATTTACTCTGTTGGGTGTCCCTGAAAAGGTATGGACCAGAAAAATAAAACCCAACCAGTCTTCACCCTGGGGGCCAAAGTCCGTCCAGTTAATGGTGCCTCTGAGTGACATGGCTGTGCAACGGATCCCTGCCTCTTCATGGATTTCTCGCTCCATGCATTGGCTGACACTTTCTCCGGGCTCCATTTTTCCGCCTAAGCCATTGAATTTCCCTACATGGTGGTCATTTTTTCGGCCTTGACGGTGAATGAGCAGGACCTGCTCTTGGTCTGGGGATAATATAAATCCTAAGGTGCCAATAATAGGGGTGTACATGGTGGTTTTCCGTGGTAGTTCTCTTTGCCAGAAGTTGATAATGAATATACTCGAAAAAAAGAATGAAAACCTCAATAAAAACAAGGGACAGAAGGGTGTTGACAGTGGTGGTATAAGTTGGTATCGAAGAGTTGTCCTTCTTGTTTGCCTTTTTGAGGGATAATCCGTTGTCCCCACGTCCTGTCCGCTACATCTGGAGAAGAGGCGCCTGATGTGCTGGTTGAGTGTGAAATGAAACCACGGCTCCAGTGTGGGTTAGATCTTGTTCTCATAGATATTGTCTTGCCTGGAATGAGTGGCTTAGGTGTCTGCCGCCAGGTACAGGATATGGACCATGTTGCCATGATTCCTGTTGTCTTTTTAACGGCTCAAAATGAAGAAAGTGTAATGTCGGCAGCTTTTGAGGCCGGGGGATGGGGTTTTATGGTGAAACCAATTGCTTCTTTTGAGTTATTGGTTCGCGTAAAAGCAGCTATGCGAAAAAGACAGGATTTGGCGAAAAAAATAGTGGCAATTTTGTAAGGTGAAAACAACTGAAGTTACATTAAGTTTAGTGGATGGTTTTTAGGGGCCGTTAAGAATGTTGATCCGGTAAGCGCAGACTCCGTTGTATCAGTTTCTTTATGGCCCCTTATGCAGCTATGGACATCTCTTTGGCCATATTTTTTTACAACTGCTTAGGTGGATATAGTTTGCTGTTGTCAGATTTAGGTTACTCCTTTTAAGGTAACTTACGAGAAAAGTTTTTGAAATTGAGGAGAAAGTGAATGACATATTCCGATAAAGAAGACGTGGGGGGTGGCTTGTGGCAGATATGATCTTGACTGGGGAGATAGTTTCTCAGGTAAAAGAAGTCATTAATGAAAAATTGATTAGTGCTAATGTGCATACGGTGCTGGTGATTGACGGTGCGGGTAATATTCTGGCTCATTGTGGAGAAGACACCGATGGTCTGGATGCCATTTCCCTTGCAGCGCTTACCGCAGCAAATTTTGGCGCAACATCCCAAATTGCAAAGCTTATAGGCGAGACTGATTTTTCCTTGCTGTATCATAAAGGGGAGAAGGCCAATATTCATTTTGCCCGTCTCAGTGGTGAAATGATTTTGGTGTCTATTTTTGGTGATGAGGTTTCTTTGGGGCTTGTCCGTGTAAGAGTGGATGAGCTTGCCGTGTTGATTAAAAAAATATTTGAAGGATAACAATGGCCTTAATTGATCTTGGTAAGAAAGAAGTGCACTGCAAGATTGTTTATTATGGTGCAGGACGATGTGGTAAAACCACCAATCTTATTTATATTTATAATGCCATGAGCGATAGTGATCGCGGCAAGATGCTCACCATTGATACTAAGGGTGATCGCACCTTGTTCTTTGATCTTCTCCCCCTTAATCTGGGGAAGATTAGTGGCTTTGATATTCGTATTCAGCTGTATACTGTTCCCGGGCAGGTCATGTATTCAGCCACTCGGAAATTAGTGCTTAAGGGTGTCGATGGTCTTGTCTTTGTTGCTGACCCTTTGAAGGTAAGGCGGGAACGAAATATAGAGAGTTTAAATGATTTAAAGCGAAATGTTGCTGAACATGGACTTGATCTTGCTGAAATGCCTTTAGTTCTCCAATACAATAAACGGGATCTTGTAAATACACCCGTTCCCACTTTAACGGTGGAGGAGCTTGAGCATGATTTGAATCAGGAATATCAAGTGCCTGGTTTTGAGGCAATAGCCACAAAGGGTGATGGTGTTTTTGAAACATTAAAAGAGATTAGTAAAAGAACGGTTAATCATGTGGCCAAGAAGCATTTGTTTAATGGCTAATTAATGTCAAATTGAAGTTAGGAAACCTTGTTCAAGGTGCCTTTCATCTATGATAGATACTCTGAGCCTCGAAACCATGGGAAGGGCGGTTTTAGGGTCTCATAAGAGGGAGTGAGAGGGAATGGGCCAAGCTGATAATACTCAAGATGAATTTAGCGCGAAAATTTCCGACGCTGTGGATGATATGTTTAATCCCGTTCGGAGGATTGAAATTGACCCTGCAACCAATGAAGTGATAGAGCTTGACGTGCCAACTCTGCCGCTAAAGGAGGAAGCTGTTTCGTCCTCTGCGGGTACTGCTACAGAAGTTACTGCTACACCAGGCTCCGCAAGCGACAAGCAGGAGACGTTAGCAAAACTGGATCAGTCCTTAATGACCTTGGATTGGGAAGTGAGCCGGTCTAATGTTGGTAATATGCGCGATCTATTGGACCAGGCTGTGCAAGAGTATGATCTGGGCGCCTTTGCCAGTGACGGTGGTATGGTGGCCTTGATGCATAAACTTCTTTACCGGATGAATGAGTCGCCTGAAAATGTCCCAACCTCTGGACCGCTTGCTTTAAAAAACAGTTTGATCGCGCTTAAGGCCGCAGCCATGGAAGGGCAACCCTTTAGCGCCGATACTCGTATTAAGATTGAGAAGGCTCAGGCTGCCCTTGTCGCTGTCTTGCCAGAGGACACCATATCTATTGCTATGCCTCCACCAGAGGTTGCAGTTGCTCCAGTGCAGCTTCCAGAACCCCTTGACACGGCGCTTAAGCACCATCTCCGTTGTCTGGATGGTTTGTTAAAACAACGTTTGTTACCCGTTGAGACTTTCTTTGGTAACGCACCAAGTATGTCCAAACTCTATACCATTATCAAGGGTGTTAATGAGCAATTGTCTCAGCAGCGCACAAGTCTGAAGCAGATACTTGCAGGAAGTGTTCCTTCTGTTGTTGCTGTTAATGACCCAGTCCCTGTTTCCATTGATATAAACAAAGAGAGTCAGGCTGTTTTACAGTATCATTTGCAGGTTCTTGATCATTGTTCACGCCGCATAGCACCTATTGAAAATCTTTTTAAGAATATGGCTGGACAGAATAAACTTCATGCCATTCATTATGAAGTACGATGCGGTTTGGTGGATCAAAAGAATTATCTCATGGCAATACTTTCTGGAGATGATGTTGAACCACCAGCACCAGCAAAGATGAAAATTGCAGCAGCTCCACAAAAAGAGGATTGTCCATGGTCAATGCTTGTTGCGTCAATATGGCAGGGACAGCGGGTTGCCTTTATTCCTGAGCAGGTTTGTTTTGATGGTAAACCAGGTTTGTTCTCTGGAAATCTTGAAAAAATGATTTCTTTCAAGCTGCAGAAGTTAAAGTCGTGGCCCTGGTCCGGGTTGCAGTCTCGTTTTCGTGGAGATCTGGCTGAAAAGAGTAATGGCGAACTTGCTCGTCTTGAGTTTCCTGTTGTTAATGTTTCTGATGCAGGTGATGGCCGGTGCGGAAAAAATGTTGTTGTTCTTTTTAGTGAGGCAAAGGGAGCTGTTCTTTTTACTGGTGCAGCGCTTACTAATGTCAGTGTTGCTGCTGATTTTTCGTGGATTCCTGAACGAAGAAAAGACGGCATTGTTGCCGGTTCCCTGGATGATGGTTCTGGTGAGATGATCTCTGTTGTTGATCTTAACCGGCTCTAGCCTTATCCAGACTTGAGTAATATGGGGGTTCCCTTAACTGTGTTTTCACTCATGTGAGTGGTGGTGGAAATAAATAGGGTGAAAATGGTAGACTCAAAACAATCTTTAGAAGATAAGCTTGCTGAGGCAGCGCTCTATAAAACCCATGGTCTTAATCAAGATGCCGGCTTTATTTATGATGAACTGCTAGAAACACTTGATCCGGAAAAAGATGCCGAGATCTATGGTCAAATAAAAGAATTGCTTGCAGCTGTCCGTGGATCCGCGGATGTTCATGGTAAGGACGTTGTTAGAGTAGCATCTTTACAAGATAATGATAAACTTCTTGAGACTTGTGATGGCCTCTACGAGGCTGGATTTTACACCCAGGCCATTGAAGAATTACATAAGTTATTGGATCTTGGTCTGCCGCCCGGTCTTATCCATTTTAAAATAGGGCAATGTCATAGTCACCTGGAGCAGCCTTTTGTTGCTGTTGAGTCTTATGAGCAGGCGCTTGCTGATATTGATCTTGCTGAAAGTGATCGACTTGAGGTTCTAGACCGTTTAGCTGTTACTCAAGAACAAAACGGTGCCATGAAGGAGGTCATTCGGGCCCTTGAGGCGGTTTGTGCCATTGATGCTTCTTTCCGGAATGCAGGTGAGAGGCTTGAACTTATTAAGCGTAATGCTGAGAGATCAGGGCGTTTTTTCAAGTTAATTTCAGCAGGATATATCGTTGACAATGATTTTGAACAGGCTAAAAATGCGGCTAAAATGCATAACAAGCCCATTGAGACCATTCTCCAGGATCAATATTCCATTGAAACTGAGGTTATCGGGGCATCTTTAAGTGAATATTATAATGTTCCCTTTGTATTTTTTGACAAAGATAATTCACCTGTTAAGCCACAATGTGTGAATGGAATTTCAGAAAAATTTTTCCGCATTAACCATTGTGTTCCGGTATATGATTCGGCTCAAAATCTTGTGCTCGCCATGGATCATCCTACAGATGAAATGCGAGCTAATAATGTTAAAATGTCCATTAAGCTTATGGATATTCAGCTTGCTGTGGCGCTTCGAGCTGATATTGACCTCTTTATTGATTCCTATTATGGAAAAGATGCAGATCATGCTGTCATTGAGAAAAATGGGGATGATGTCTTTGAACAGCTAGAACTTGTTGAGGAGGTTGCTGAGGAAGAGGAGGAGTTTGACGACAAGGGAGCTGTTGCTGAGGGTGTGGTGGTGCAGATGGTGAATAAGATCATTGAAGATGCCTACGCCCGCGATGCCTCTGATATTCATATTGAATCGATGCCTGGGAAACGTGGAAGCTTGATTCGCTTTCGCTTGGACGGCGAATGTCAACATTATAAAACAATCCCTGCACAGTTTAAACGACCCCTCATCGCCCGCATTAAAATTATCTCAAAGCTTGATATCTCCGAACGGCGTATGCCTCAGGACGGCAAGATTAAATTTAAGACCAGGGCTGGTAAAATAATTGAGCTTCGGGTGGCCACCCTGCCCACTGTTGGCGGGAATGAGGATGCTGTGATGCGTTTGCTTGCATCAAGTGGCGCCATGCCCCTGGAAAAAATGGGATTATTGCCCCAAGTTTTAGAAGGGTTTAAGGACATACTCGCGACACCTTATGGTTTGGTGCTGGTAGTTGGTCCTACCGGTTCAGGTAAGACAACCACGCTCCATGCGGCACTGGCCACTATCAACACCCCTCAGCGGAAAATATGGACTGTTGAAGACCCTGTGGAAATTGTTCAGGATGGATTACGTCAGGTTCAGGTACAGCCTAAAATTAAGTTAGACTTCGCACGGGTGCTTAGAGCCTTTTTACGGGCAGATCCTGATGTCATTATGGTGGGCGAGACCCGCGATCAGGAGACGGCTGAAATTGTAGTTGAGTGTTCGCTGACCGGACATCTGGTTTTATCGACACTGCATACAAACTCTGCCCCTGAAACGGTAACCAGGTTGCTGGGGATGGGGATTGATCCTTTTAATTTTGCAGATTCTCTTCTAGGTGTATTGGCTCAGCGCTTGACGCGGCGACTTTGTGGTAGCTGTAAAGAACCTTATGAGCCAGATGAGGAGGAGAGGCAGATGATTTTGGCTCTTTATGGTGATCATCCGGTGTATCCTTTGACTGATGAGGATATTGCCGGGGCAAATATGCACCGGGCAAAGGGGTGTTCAAAATGTAACCGGAGTGGATATCGTGGCCGCTTAGCTGTTCATGAATTATTAACGAATAGCGAACCCTTACAGGTGAAAATAGCCAATGTTGCTCCTGTGGCTGAGATAAAAAAAATCGCCATTGCATCAGGAATGATGACCCTGATGCAGGATGGTTTGTGGAAAATTCTTTCTGGTGATACAGATTTACGTCAAATTCGGGCAACTTGTGCAAAATAGAATCCTATCTATTGAATTGGTTGTTGTCTAGTATATTTTTTGAGGTGTAATAAAGATTGGCTATGAAAAAGATTTTAATTGTTGATGATGAAAATAATTTTCTACTGAGTCTTAAGGATGGGCTTAGTGATACTTTCTCAATTCTTTGCGCCAATAATGGTCAGGAGGCATTGGACATTTTGGCAGGTGAAGAAGTTAACTTAGTGATTACTGATATCAAGATGCCCGTTATGGATGGGTTTGAGCTGTTAGCTCAAATGAACAATGCCTATTCAGATATTCCTGTTATTGTTATGACAGCTTTCGGTTCCTCTGAAATGGAAGAGCGTTTGGATGCAATGGGTGCCTTTCAGTATGTTGAGAAGCCGATTGATTTTGATATCTTGATTAATAGGGTTAATCAGGGGCTGGCGGCGGCTAAAAAAGGAAATATTACAGGGGTTTCACTGTCATCCTTTATGCAGCTTTTATCGTTGGATAAAAAAACCTGCACGCTACGTATTACGTCCGGTGATCATATCGGCACGATTTTCTTTTCTGCTGGTGAGCTTCTTCAAGCCTTTACTGAATCACTTCAAGGGGTTGATGCTGCACTTGAAATTGCTTCCTGGGATCCGGTTGATATTGAACTTCAGCATTTATGCAGGCAACGGGAGCAGGTGATTGATGCTCCCCTTGGCTATATTCTGATTGAATCTGCCCGCAGGAAAGATGAAAAGGCTGAGGAGGAGGCAAAAAATAAGGCTAAGGGTGATGGGGAAAGTAGTTGTGCTGGACAACCTCAAGAAATAGATCCGGCATCATTAATTCAACCTCCTGAGGATCCATCTACCCTCCTCGGTCAGGAAGAAGTCGATGCAGAAAATAAGGCTAAGGGTGATGGGGAAAGTAGTTGTGCTGGACAACCTCAAGAGATAGATCCGGCATCATTAATTCAACCTCCTGAGGATCCATCTACCCTCCTCGCTCAGGAAGAAGTCGATGCAGATGAACTGGTATTTGCAGTAGAAGAGGCTGCAGCCCCATCCCTCCCTGTGCAAGTCTCCATGTTGTTGGATATTATAAACCCCGTTGACGGCGTTAATGAGGTTGTTGTTTTTGACAAAAAAAATGGGTCTATTGTTGCTGAAAGAAATCAAGGCGGCAATCTTAGTCCTTATTGTGCCGCACTTGTCACTCAGGTTACACAAATTAATAGTGAGTTGCACCTAACAGTACCACGGACATTTATTCTGCATGCGCAGACTGGTTCAACGGTGCTTATTGTTAATGGGCCTCAGGTTTTTGTCGCTTTGGGACTTGCTAATACTGCCTCAGCCGATGCAGTTGCTGGCTCAATTCGGCCAGTTGTGCAACGCTTGACCTTGTAGCAGTATGTGGTGAAAATAGGTTTTCAACATAGATTAAATAACGGTTTATTCTGAAAATAGTAATAATATTAATATGTTTAAGTTGGGATTGAAATGAAGGATTTATTGCAAGAAATAAAAATGCTCCAAGGTGTTGTTGGAGTTTTTGTGTATACACCGGATCTTGGTGTTATAGCCATGGATGTTCCACCATCATTCAATGAGCCCGCCTGTGAGCGGATGGGCAGTTTTGCAAAGACCTTTTTTTGTCATCAAACGACCCGCTCTCGCGATATTATGAGTCTTGAGGTCAAAAATGATGAATCTTTATTCTTGTATAAGAAAATCGCTGAGGGTGTAACTTTAATTGTCATCTGTGAAGGTGATGTGAGTATGCCGCTTGTCAACATGACAACAAG
>JAQIBE010000020.1 GCA_027859235.1 Desulfobulbaceae bacterium | reverse complement strand
TCGATAATTTCGTTAATAACACCGGCGCCTACGGTACGGCCGCCTTCGCGAATTGCGAAACGCAGACCATCTTCCATGGCAATCGGAGTAATAAGTTCGCCGGTGATCGTTACATTATCGCCGGGCATTACCATCTCAACGCCTTCGCCTAATGTAATTACACCAGTTACATCTGTTGTTCTAAAATAGAACTGGGGACGATAGCCATTGAAGAATGGAGTATGACGTCCACCCTCTTCCTTAGAAAGGATGTAGCACTCGGCCTTAAACTTCATGTGCGGCTTGATGGAGCCTGGCTTACACAGAACCTGACCGCGTTCAATATCCTCACGCTTGGTGCCGCGCAGAAGGATACCGACATTATCACCCGCCTGACCCTGATCCAGCATCTTGCGGAACATCTCTACACCGGTAACGGTTGTCTTTACGGTATCCTTGATGCCGACGATCTCAATATCCTCACCAACTTTGACGACACCGCGCTCAACACGTCCGGTGGCCACAGTTCCACGACCGGAGATGGAGAAAACATCCTCCACAGGCATGAGGAACGGCTGATCAACATCACGAGTCGGCTCAGGAATGAAGGTATCACACGCTTCCATCAGGTCCCAGATGCATTTTGTTGCCTCAGGATCTTCTGGATTCTCAAGGGCCTTCAGGGCAGAACCCTGGATGATTGGGGTATCATCACCAGGATAATCATAGGCGTCAAGAAGCTCACGAAGCTCCATATCAACGAGTTCAATAAGCTCTTCATCATCAACAAGGTCTACCTTATTAAGGAAGACAACGAGGGATGGAATGCCAACCTGGCGGCCGAGAAGGATATGCTCACGGGTTTGAGGCATAGGACCGTCATCAGCACCAACAACCAGAATAGCGCCGTCCATCTGGGCTGCACCGGTAATCATGTTCTTAATATAGTCAGCATGGCCTGGGCAATCAACGTGGGCGTAATGACGATTTGCAGTTTCGTACTCGACATGGGCCGTAGCAATAGTAATACCACGCTCTCTCTCTTCCGGAGCCTTGTCAATTGAACCAAAATCGGTTCTCTTCGCAAAGCCTTTATACGAAAGCACGGTGGTAATCGCTGCAGTCAACGTGGTCTTACCATGATCAACGTGACCAATGGTGCCGATATTTACATGGGGCTTATTGCGTTCAAATTTCTGTCTAGCCATTGTTCTTCCTCTATCTTGATGATTGCCCGATTCACTGGGACGTCTTATCTAAATCCAATTTTTCCAAGGTTTTTTCACACAAAACCTTTAACTTTCTGCTCAATTACCTTTGCTATCTTTGCAGGGACAAGCGCATAATCAGCAAACTGCATGGTAAACGTTGCCCGGCCCTGACTGGCAGACCTTATATCAGTGGAATATCCAAACATTCCGCTGAGGGGCACCTTTGCATCAACAGCCTGAATACCGTTTTCGCGTCCTTCCATACCATTAACTTGTGCCCTTCGGCTATTTAAATCTGCAATAATGTCACCTAAATTTTTATCAGGGACAAGTATTTCAAGTCTCATCATCGGTTCCAGGAGAACCGGATCCGCTCTCAGCATTGCTTCCCGAAGCGCCATGGCTGTTGCAACACCGAAGGCCTGTTCTGTAGAATCTTCTTCGTGATACGAGCCGCCGGTCAGCGTTACCTTAATATCGGCAACCGGAAAGCCAAGATACGACCCTGAATCCAAGCTTGAATAAACCGCCCTTTCAATGGCCGAGATAAACTCAGCGGGGATGGTGTCTTCACTCACTACAGATTCAAAAATTCGTCCAGCACCTTGTTCTGCTGGCTCTACCTCAAGAACAACATGACCATATTGACCCTGGCCTGCGTGTTGTTCAAATTTATTCTCGCCCCGCCCCTTAGAACGGATTGTTTCCTTGTAGGCAACCTGAGGCTGACCGACATTGGCACCGACCTTATACTCGCGCAGCAGACGATCGACAATGATGTCGAGGTGAAGCTCACCCATACCTGAAATCAATGTCTGCCCGGTATCAGCATCCGTTGCAACATGAAAGGATGGATCCTCCAAGGCAAGCTTCAACAAACTTTCTTCCAGCTTTGCCTCATCCGCCTTTGTCTTAGGCTCAATGGCGATGGAAATAACGGGCTCAGGAAATTCCATTTTATCCAGCACGATATAATCCCCATTACTACACAGGGTATCACCCGTGGTGGAATTCTTAAGACCAATCACAGCAACAATGTCGCCAGGACCAACCTCTTGAACTTCCTCACGCTTATTAGCGTGCATGACTACAAGGCGGCTAACCTTCTCCTGTTTGGACTTCAAGGGGTTATAAATCTTATCCCCAACAGACAATTTGCCGGAATACAAACGGACAAACGCCAGCGTCCCGACAAAGGAATCAGCCATCAACTTAAAGGCGAGACAACATAATTTCTCACCAGCAGCTGTCTTACGTGTGACAATCTCACCATCCCTATCATGACCTTCAACCGGCGGAATATCCATCGGCGAAGGAAGACAAGCGATAATGGCGTCCAATAAAGGCTGCACACCCTTATTCTTGAACGCTGAACCACATAAGACCGGTACAACATCTCGTTTGAGGGTAGCAACCCGAATTGCCCGGTGAATTGCTTCAACAGGGACAGGCTCTTCCTCTAAATATTTTTCCATGACATCCTCATCGAAGTCGGCCAACTTCTCCAGGAGTGCCATATGTGCAGCCGTGAACTCATCTTTGAACTCTTCAGGGATATCAGTGATGTCGATATTATCGCCCTGGCTTTCTTCATCAAAGATCAACATTTTCTGCTCAATGAGATCAATGACCCCTCGGAAGTTCTCCTCACATCCTACAGGTATCTGCAGGGGAAGTGGATTTGCTCCGAGTCGCTCTTCTAGCATACTGACGCATTTTGTAAAATCAGCGCCAACACGATCCATCTTATTAATAAAGGCAATGCATGGAATATTATACTTTTCAGCCTGACGCCACACTGTTTCCGACTGGGGCTCAACGCCACCAACAGCACAAAAAACAGCCACAACACCATCCAGCACCCGCAAACACCGTTCCACCTCCAGGGTGAAATCAACATGCCCCGGCGTATCAATAATATTGATACGGTTACCCTTCCACTCACAGGTTGTTGCGGCAGAGGTAATGGTTATGCCACGCTCCTGCTCCTGCTCCATCCAATCCATGATGGCAGTGCCTGCATGAACCTCACCAATCTTATGGGAGCGACCTGTGTAGTATAAAATTCTTTCTGTTGTCGTCGTCTTACCAGCATCAATATGGGCCATGATGCCAATGTTGCGCAGTTTTTTAAGAGAAGTAATTTTAGCCATTCTTATTTCACCTGGCCAAAGGATTCTTCACTTACATTAAAAAACCTGACCTCAACATCTAAAACAATTAACAGAGTTTGCGTTTATACCGTGGAACAAAGCCTTTGTCAACAAATCTGGAAATCATACGGCCCATAAAACCTAAAGGCTACCAGCGATAATGGGCGAATGCCTTATTTGCATCAGCCATTTTGTGGGTATCTTCACGTTTTTTAACCGCTGCTCCGCGAGAGGAATATGCATCCTGCAATTCAGCCGCAAGCTTCTCAGCCATGGAACGGCCATTTCTCTTACGGGCAAAACTAATCAACCAGCGGATAGCAAGGGCATTACGTCTTTCAGGACGAACCTCAACAGGCACCTGATAGGTTGCACCACCAACCCGACGGGACTTAACCTCAACACGGGGACGAACATTATCCATTGCCTTCTCAAACACAGCAAATGGGTCATCTTCAGTCACTTTATTTTCTACGATATCCATTGCACCGTAGAAAATTTTACGCGCTGCGTTCTTCTTACCCTGATTCATCATGACATTGATGAATTTCGAGATCAGAATGGAGTTAAAACGAATATCTCCAGGGATCTGGCGTTTGGCTACTACTTTACGTCTAGGCATGATAATTCCTTTTATTTAGGTCGCTTAGCGCCATATTTAGAACGACCTTGACGACGTTCAGAAACACCAAGTGTATCAAGGGTGCCCCGGATCACATGGTAACGAACACCAGGTAAATCTTTTACCCGGCCGCCGCGAATCAGAACAACAGAGTGTTCCTGGAGATTATGGCCAATACCTGGAATATAAGAGGTAACTTCTATTCCATTGGTTAACCGAACACGGGCTACCTTACGGAGCGCAGAGTTTGGTTTCTTAGGTGTGGTCGTATAAACACGGGTACAGACACCGCGTCTCTGTGGGCAAGCCTGAAGTGCAGGTGTGTTCGTACGCTTCACTTGCTTCTTCCGACCCTGCCTTACCAGTTGGTTAATGGTTGGCATTGAACTGCTCCTTTATATTATTTATCATTTGAATCTAAGTCCGTGTGTGGACTGATTAAGCCTCTTTCCAAAGAGGAAGGCAGACAGGTCAGCCACTCTCTTCTCCAGCATAAAACCATGCTCGGATCATGAGAAGAGACATAGATACACGACCCTTTTCTTATTGTCAAGAAGGAAGAGTTGAGAATAAGAGAATTAAGCAGATGAGAATTTCAGAATCTCTTCCATCTTCACATCTGCTTACGTCTCAACTTCTCATCTTCTCAAATCCGATATTTAGCCAGTCCTGTTCCTGCAGGAACGAGACGGCCCATTATCACATTTTCCTTTAAACCACTGAGATCATCAATCCGACCTGCCATAGAGGCGTTCGTTAGAACTTTAGTGGTCTCCTGGAAGGAGGCCGCCGAAATAAAACTATCAGTGGACAGGGATGCCTTGGTTACACCAAGGAGTACTGCTTCTGCCTGGGCTGGAACATAACCATCCTTGAACAGCTGCTCATTCTCCTCGTTGAACCTCCACCACTCCACCTGTTGCCCCTGCATGAAGGTAGAATCACCCACGGTGGTAATCTGGACACGGCGCAGCATCTGGCGAACAATGACTTCAATATGCTTATCATTGATCTTTACACCCTGAAGACGATACACCTCCTGAATCTCATTCACCATGAACTTGGCCAGTTCCTTCACACCAAGTACGCGGAGAATATCGTTTGGATCAGGCGAGCCGTCCATTAATGTTTCACCAGATTTCACGAAATCACCTTCATGGACAGAGATATGCTTGCCTTTAGGGATGAGATACTCCTTCTGGGCACCAAGCTCCGGCGTAACCAGAACACGCCTTTTACCCTTGAGCTCTTTGCCAAAGCTGATACGGCCGTCAATTTCAGTAATAACTGCATGCTTCTTGGGCTTTCTTACCTCAAACAACTCGGCAACACGGGGAAGACCACCGGTAATATCCTTTGTCTTGGTTGTTTCACGAGGAATCTTACCGAGAACCATACCCGCCTTAACCTCATCACCATCCTGAACACCAAGAATCGTACCGACAGGCAGTGAATATCGAGCTGGAATCCCAATTTTAGGAAGCTTTATAGGCTTACCCTTATCATTTCTCAGGGCAATGAGCGGATTAAGCGCCGAAGTTTTGGACGGAATAATCACAGAACTGGACCTACCTGTGATCTGGTCCTTCTTCTCCTGCATTGAGGAACCTTCAATAATGTCCTCAAATTTCACCACACCAGCCATTTCTGTAACAATGGGAATGGTATAGGGGTCCCAATCGGCAATGAGGTCATTCTCCTGCATTTCACCACCATCAGCAATATGCAGTATCGCTCCATAGGGGACAGGATATCTTTCGCGCTCACGACCCTTCGGACCAACAACAGAGATATCAGCATTACGGTTCATAACAACCAGATACCCATCCGCTGACTCAACGGTGTAGAGGTCGTTGTACTTGAGGAAACCACCATGCTGAGTACGAACCTCAGCAACCTCAGTTGCACGACTCGCGGCACCACCGATATGGAAGGTACGCATGGTCAGCTGTGTTCCAGGCTCACCAATGGACTGGGCCGCGATGATGCCGACGGACTCACCAGAGTTCACCATATGGCCACGACCAAGATCACGGCCATAACACTTGGCACAAACACCGCGCTTTGCCCGGCAGGTGAGTACGGAACGCATCATAACCCGGTCAAGGCCAGCCGCTTCAATGGCAGCAACCTTCTCTTCAGTAAACTCTGTATTGGCTTCACATAATACTTCGCCGGAGAATGCATCAACGACATCATCCAGGGCAACACGGCCGAGGATACGTTCGGCCATCTTCTGGATGATTTCACCACCCTCGACAAGGGATTCAGCAAGGATGCCATCAAGGGTCCGACAGTCATCCTCAATGATCGTCGAGTCCTGGGCAACATCCACCAGACGGCGGGTCAGATAACCGGAGTTTGCAGTTTTAAGGGCGGTATCAGCAAGACCTTTACGGGCACCATGGGTGGAAATAAAGTATTCCAGTACGGTGAGACCTTCACGGAAATTTGCCTTAATGGGTGTTTCAATAATGGCACCGGATGGTTTTGCCATCAGACCACGCATACCGGCAAGTTGCCGGATCTGATCCTTGGAACCACGGGCACCCGAGTCAGCCATCATATAAATGGGATTAAAACTCGGCACCTCAAAGACTTCCTTGGTTTCTGGATCTTCAACATTCAGTACCGAAAGCTCATCCATCATGTTCTGAGCAACGGTATCCGTTGTTTTTGACCAGATATCAACCACCTTATTGTACTTTTCACCTGCCGTGATCAAACCATCGGCATACTGGTTCTCAACATCCATAACCTGATCTTCAGAGGCACCGAGAACCGTCGCCTTTGTAGATGGGATACGCATATTATCAATGCAGATCGAAACCGAGGCCTGGGTGGCAAACTCATAACCGAGATCCTTCAAACGGTCGGCAAGAATTACCGTATCCTTGGTTCCGGCATGACGGTAGGCATAGTCGATGATTTTCGCCAGCGCCTTCTTGCCCATATTCTGATTCACATGTTCAAAGGGCACTGATTTCGGCAGGAGATTACCCACCAAAACCCGACCCATGGTGGTATCCACCATTTTTCCATCCATCCTGACCTTGATCATGGCCTGTAAATGAACCTGCTCATAATCATAGGCAATACACGCCTCAGCCGCAGAGGAGAACATCTTACCATGGCCCTTTACAAAATGCCGTTCACGGGTCATGTAATAGAGTCCCAGAACAATATCCTGACTCGGAATAATAATCGGCTCGCCATGGGCTGGAGAGAGAATATTATTGGTGGACATCATGAGAACACGGGCTTCCATCTGCGCTTCCACAGTTAGAGGCAGATGCACCGCCATCTGGTCACCGTCAAAGTCAGCGTTAAAGGCCGAACAGACAAGGGGATGTAACTGCAGCGCCTTGCCTTCAATGAGAACCGGTTCAAAGGCCTGCATACCAAGCCTGTGCAGCGTCGGAGCGCGGTTAAGG
Source organism: Desulfobulbaceae bacterium (assembly GCA_027859235.1). GTDB lineage: Bacteria > Desulfobacterota > Desulfobulbia > Desulfobulbales > SURF-16 > JAJRUT01. The sequence goes on along the minus strand of JAQIBE010000020.1, from coordinate 9,966 downwards.
ATAATCGGATATTCCTGAACAACCTCGTCAAGCACATCCCACACCTCTTTGGTCCCCTTTTCAACCATCTTCCGGGCAGACTTGATGGTGGTGACAAAACCTTTGCCTTCAAGCTTGTTATAGATAAACGGTTTAAACAGCTCGAGGGCCATTTTCTTCGGCAGTCCACATTGATGCAGACGCAGATGCGGGCCAACCACAATAACGGTACGGCCAGAGTAATCAACACGCTTCCCGAGCAGGTTCTGGCGAAAACGTCCCTGCTTGCCCTTGAGCATATCAGAGAGGGATTTGAGAGGGCGCTTGTTGGGACCGGTAATGGTCTTGCCGCGACGGCCATTATCAAACAGGACATCCACCGCTTCCTGCAGCATACGCTTTTCGTTGCGAATGATGATCTCAGGGGCATCCAGATCGAGAAGACGTTTCAAGCGATTATTTCTATTGATCACCCGCCGATACAGATCGTTCAAATCAGAAGTGGCAAAGCGACCGCCTTCAAGGGGAACAAGGGGACGCAGATCCGGGGGCAGAACAGGAATTACTTCAAGAATCATCCATTCAGGCTTATTGCCGGAATCACGAAACGCCTCAACAACATTAAGACGCTTTGCATATTTCTTGCGCTTGGCCTCAGAACCCGTGGTACGCATATCTTCACGCAGCTCAAGGGCAAGGGGGTCCAGATCCAGATTTTTCAGGATGGTCTGAATCGCCGAAGCACCGATTCCCACGGTAAACTGACCGGGAAACTCTTCACGGCTGGTGCGATAGGCCTCTTCATTCATGAGACTGCCGATAACAATGGAAGGCTCAGTGGATGTCACGACAACATAGGAATCAAAATAAAGAACCTTTTCAAGCTCCTTCAACGTCATGTCACAGAGATTACCGATCTTGGAGGGCAGACTCTTCAGGAACCAGATATGGGCAACAGGAGCCGCCAGGCTGATATGACCAAGACGCTCACGACGCACCTTTGACTGGATCACCTCAACACCGCATTTTTCGCAGACCACGCCGCGGTGCTTCATGCGTTTATACTTGCCGCAATTACATTCAAAATCTTTGACGGGTCCAAAAATTTTGGCACAAAACAGACCATCGCGCTCAGGCTTGAAGGTTCTGTAATTAATAGTTTCAGGCTTCTTCACTTCACCGTAAGACCATTCGTTGATCTTATCAGGGGAAGCAATAGAGATACGTACCTGTTTATATTTAACTGTCTTTTTGGCCTTGGTAAAAAAGGTAAAAAGTTCGTCCACGATGACACCTCAAAGTATTGAGAATGAAAAGAAGGTATAGAAATAAAGAAGGCAGAGACAACAATCAAACGGTCTGCAGCCTTTACCTGCTTTATTCCTTTGCTTTACTCGTTCTTTAACTTCTACTTTTGTTATTCCATCAATTCCATGTGCAAACAGAGTCCCTGCAATTCCTTGACAAGAACATGGAATGACTCAGGCAAGCCTGACTCAAGAAAGTTATTACCCTTAACAATCTTCTCATACATCTTGGTTCGCCCTTGAACATCGTCAGACTTAACCGTGAGAAATTCCTGCAGGGTATAGGCTGCGCCATACGCCTCCATGGCCCAAACCTCCATTTCACCCAGACGCTGTCCACCGAACTGCGCCTTACCACCAAGGGGCTGCTGGGTAACCAGCGAGTAAGGGCCTGTAGAGCGGGCATGAATCTTATCATCAACCAGATGGTGTAATTTCAAGAAATACATGGTGCCAACGGTAACAGGGTTGGAAAAGGCTTTACCGGTCAGACCGTCATAAAGTACGGACTGGCCAACCTCTTCAACGCCAGCTTCGTTCAGCAAACCCCGGATCTCAGCTTCATTGGCACCATCAAAAACCGGAGTCTTCATATGGATACCGGTGCCAAGGGTCCCTGCATAATCGAGGAGCCCTTCTTCATCAAACCCTGCAAGGAACTGCTCATACTCGGCATCTGAATAAATGGCCTTAAGCTTCTCCTTCAGCATCTTCACATCACGCCTATTGGCGATAGCCTGAACCTGCTCACCAAGAACCTTGGCGGCACGGCCAAGATGCACTTCAAGGACCTGGCCGACATTCATCCGCGAAGGTACACCCAGTGGATTCAAGACGATATCCACGGTGGTGCCGTCTTCAAAATAGGGCATATCCTCTTCAGGAAGAATACGGGAAACAACACCCTTATTACCGTGACGACCAGCCATTTTATCACCAACAGAAAGCTTCCGCTTTGTGGCAACATAGACCTTAACCATCTTGATGACGCCTGGAGGCAAATCATCACCCTTCTGCAGACGTTTGATTCGGTTCTCATACCGCTTTTTAACGGTCTTAACCTGCTTATCATACCGCTTGAACAGAAGTTCAATTTCACCGTCAAAACGCTCACGGTTGGTATAATCAATGCGTTTAATCGCTGAGAGTGACATCTGCTCAAGCACCTCAGCAGAAATACGTCCTCCCTCTTCAACAAGGGACTCGCCATTTTGGGAAATAACCGCAGAGGCGGCCTTTTCCTTGGAGAGCAGGTCGGCAATACCGTTACGGGTGGCCTTTTTCAGACAATGGACTTCATCATCCATATCACGATTCAAACGATCCAGTTCAAACTCTTCAATATGCAGAGAACGTTCGTCCTTTTCAACACCTTTTCTGGAGAAAACTTTGGCATCAATAACAACGCCTTCAACTCCTGGTGGAACGCGGAGAGAGGTGTCTTTTACATCGCCTGCCTTCTCACCAAAGATGGCGCGGAGCAGTTTTTCTTCAGGGGAAAGCTTTGTCTCACCCTTCGGAGTAACCTTACCCACCATGGTGTCGCCCTGGCGAATTTCAGCACCAATCCGCACCACGCCGGAGTCATCCAGATTACGCAACGCCTCTTCACTGACATTTGGGATATCACGGGTGATCTCTTCCCGACCAAGCTTTGTGTCACGGGCGACAATCTCAAACACGTCAATATGGAGAGAGGTGTAGGTATCTGTCTTGAGGAGACGCTCATTGATAAGAATAGAATCCTCAAAGTTGTATCCACGCCACGGCATGAAGGCGATGGTTACATTCTTGCCGAGGGCAAGCTCACCACATTCGGTACCGGGACCATCAGCAAGGAGCTGCCCCTCTTTGACCAATTCCCCCGGAAGAACCACCGGGGTCTGGGTAAAACAGGTGGACTGGTTGGACTTCTTGTACTTATCAAGTTTATAGATACCAATGCCGGTATCAAAGCCGCCTGTTCCGGGCTGCTTATAACGAACCACGATACGGTTTGCATCAACCTCTTCAACAATACCGTCACCATCAGCCAGAAGACACACACCTGAATCAATGGCGACATTCCTCTCCATACCGGTTCCTACAAGGGGAGACGCGGTGCGCAACAGAGGCACACCCTGGCGCTGCATATTCGAACCCATTAAGGCGCGGTTAGCATCATCATGCTCAAGGAAGGGGATGAGAGACGCCGCCACAGAAACCAACTGGTTCGGTGATACATCCATATGGGTAACATCAGCCTTTGGCGTCAGCATTACCTCACCTTCCTGACGGGCGATAATGTTATCGGCTTCAATGACATCATTAACCATCTTCGTCTGCGCCGGCGCCACAACCTGCTCTTTTTCCTTCAAGGCAGAGACGTAGGCCACCTCTTGCGTGGCAACACCATTCGTAACCGTACGGTAGGGTGTTTCAATGAAGCCAAAACGATTCACCTTGGCATAGGTCGCCAGGGATACAATGAGACCAATATTGGGTCCTTCAGGTGTCTCAATCGGACAGATACGTCCATAATGGGTTGGATGAACGTCACGAACCTCAAAACCAGCACGTTCACGGGACAAACCGCCCGGTCCGAGAGCGGACAACCTGCGTTTATGGGTCACCTCGGACAGAGGATTGGTCTGATCCATGAACTGGGATAACTGACTGGTGCCAAAAAATTCTTTAATAGCAGCCGTGATGGGCTTTGGATTAATGAGGTCATGGGGCATGAGAGTTTCAACTTCCTGCAAACTCATACGTTCACGAATAGCGCGCTCCATGCGCACAAGTCCCATGCGATATTGATTTTCCACCAACTCACCAACCGTGCGGACACGGCGATTACCGAGATGATCAATATCATCCACAACACCCTGACTTTCCTTCAACCGAACGAGATAGCGCACAGCGGCAATAATATCTTCCCGGGTCAAGGTGCGGTTTTCAATGTCGGTATCATGACCCAGTTTGGAGTTGACCTTGAAACGACCAACAACAGAAAGGTCATAGGTGTCTGGATTAAAGAAAAGATTCTCAAAAAATGCCGTCGCCACTTCAACAGTGGGAGGGGAAGAAGGTCGCAGCCGCCGATAAATTTCAATCAGGGCCTCCTCGATTGATGTCGTCTTATCCATAAAGAGTGTCTTTCTGAATGAGTCCGTTGAGGTAACATCATCAATATGGAGAATCTTAACTTCCTTGATACCAGCTTCTTTCAATGTGTCGAGCACAGAAGCGGTGATTTCGCCATTACAGGGGAGAATAATCTCACCTGTTGCCGGATCAACGATATCAACAGCGGTGAATTTGCCTGGAATTGACTCTGGATCAATTTCAATGAAATCAATACCGGCTTCAACCATGCGCTTGGCAAGCGCCTTCCCGATCTTACGGTTGGCCTTGGCAAGAACCTCACCGGATTTTGGATCGACAATATCACGGGGAACACGGGTACCTATGTACAGTTCCGGCACAAAGGAACACATCACCTTATCTTTTTTAAAACGCAGGGTGTCAATATCGTAAAAATAGTCAAGCAGGGCAGAGGACTCATGCCCTAATGCCTTCAAGAGAATGGTTACAGGAAATTTACGCCGACGATCAATACGAACATAAAGCACATCCTTGGCGTCGAATTCAAAATCCACCCAAGAACCACGCACAGGGATAATTCGTGCAGAATACAGGAGCTTACCTGCTGAATGCGCTTTGCCGCTATCATGGGCATAGAACAAACCGGGTGAACGTTGGAGCTGGGAAACAATAACGCGCTCAGTACCATTCACCACAAAGACACCGGATTTTGTCATGAGGGGCAAGGTGCCGAGAAATACTGCCTGCTCCTTGATATCACGAATCGTTCTGGCTTCGGTCTCTGGATCCACATCAAAGGTAATCAGTCGTACTGTGATCTTTAAGGGGACATCATGGGTCATGCCGCGCTCACCACATTCAGCTACGGTGTATTTGGGTTCACCAAAGGAGTAGCTGACAAACTCAAGGGTACAGTTACCATTGAAATCATTTATGGGGAAAACCGATTGGAACACACCCTGTAAACCAGTGGATTCTCTCTCATCATCCATGACATTCTTTTGCAGGAACCCGTCATAGGACTTTTTTTGCATATCAATCAGATGGGGTTTGTCTATGACTTCACCGATCTTTGCAAAGCTTTTTCTTACGCGCTTCATACTTTTCATTGAAAAATATCCTCGTCTCAATACAGCTGTAGGAAAATGACGCCCTATTCTCAAAATAGAACGTCCTTCAAATATAATTTTTACCGGGTGCACCCTCGTCTGAGGTATGCGGGGTGAAGGTTGCGATGCACGAAGCACAAGCCACCGGCCTTCGGAAAGATGTTGACCTGCAACTTCAGGCCGAAACATTTTTTATTTTTTACGACGAACAACAATTAAATAAAATTTTCAAACAACAGTCAAGCATGTAATATCAAATAGTTATGTGTTTTTTAATTAATATTACTATTCACAACGATCATGACTCTCTTTTTAATCGCCAGCAGCAGAAGCCTGACAAAAAAAACGTCTCTGTAAAAACGCATGTAACGCCACTAGGCAAGTTCCCTAGCAGCGTTACATGATTAAGAGGCCGAAACCCCTTAAAATTTCTTTTCAACAAGAGCTGAAAAGAAAGAGCGGAGGATTACTTAACTTCAGCAGTACCACCAGCAGCTTCGATCTTAGCAACGATCTCAGCAGCTTCATCCTTACTTACGCCTTCCTTGATTGGACAAGGTGCGCCTTCAACAAGGGCCTTGGCTTCTTTGAGGCCGAGGGAGGTGATGGCACGAACTTCTTTAATGACGGCAATCTTCTTATCGCCGGCACCGGTCAGGATAGCGTCGAATTCAGTCTGCTCAGCAGCAGCCTCGCCACCAGTATCAGGGCCGCCGGCAGCAGCAACAGCAACAGGAGCTGCAGCAGTTACACCGAATTTCTCTTCAATTGCGCTTACCAGCTCGGAAAGCTCAAGTACGGTCATTCCACTAATTTCTTCAATCATTGTTTCAATAGACATTATATAATCCTCTCGTTTTTATTGTTCTTTTTGATCTTTAACTGCAGTTAATGCGTACACAAGATTACTTGGCATGGCATTAAGGGTTCGGACAAGCTTGGTAGGCAGAGCATTTAAAGCAGCGGCCAACTGACCAAGGAGTGCTTCCTTACTTGGTAACTTGGAAAGTGCTTCAATCTCTGCGCAATCAAGAGCTTTACCATCAAGGCAACCCATTTTAATCACAAGCTCAGGGTGGTCCTTAGCAAAAGCGGTTAAAATTTTAGCAGGTGTAACAGGATCTTCATAGGATACGGTTACAGCTGTGGTTCCCTCAAGGGATTCCGTCATCGGTTCAAAAGCGGTACCCTCTATTGCACGACGCATTAGAGTGTTTTTTGCTACCTGAATATCAGCATTTGATTTCTTCAACTCTCGACGAAGTTCTTCAAATGAGGAGACAGTCAGTCCGCGGTAGTCGGTGACTATGGCAATTTGCGCATTGGCAAGTCGCTCATTAAGTTGTTCGACCATTGAAACCTTATCATTACGATTCAATGTCAAATCCTCCTACTAGAAAAGTGAGTTGAAGCAGTTGTGGGTCGATTAAGAGAGGTCAAAAGAAACAGATGTTCTATTTGTAGTCTCGGCGGGTTTCTTGACATCAAGAGATTAAGCGAAAGATCGCACCAGCTGTCTTCGACAATGCAACTACTTGCATTTAAGACCATCATTCCTCACGAATGATGGTCATGGGATTATCTTGAAACAAAGTATCAAGATAATCATAATGAAATAAGGAACGTCCTTATTTCACCAGCGATCGCAATTCAACAGGATCAAGTCTATAACCTGGACCCATAGTTGTTGAAATGGTCACACCTTTCAGATAAATTCCCTTCGCAGAGGAAGGCTTTAACTGAATAATTTTTTCAATAAAGGCCCGGATATTTTCGGCAACTTTTTCACTGCCGAAAGACACCTTACCTAACATTGCATGGATGATACCTGCCTTATCAACACGAAAGTCAACCTTGCCGGATTTCACCTCGCCGACAACGCGGGCGACATCAAAGGTAACCGTGCCAAGTTTGGCATTCGGCATGAGTGAGCGAGGTCCGAGAACCCGGCCAATCTTACCAACAACACCCATCATATCGGGAGTGGCAATACATTTCTCGAATTCGAGCCAGCCACCCTGAATTTTTTCCACCAGATCATCACCACCGGCATAATCGGCACCGGCATCCAATGCCTCCTGGATCTTTTCACCTTTTGCAAAGACAAGGACGCGTTCAACCCGGCCTGTTCCATTTGGCAACACCAGCGTCGAGCGGACCATTTGATCGGCATGACGTGGATCAACACCCAGTTTCACGGCAATGTCAACAGACTCGTCAAACTTTGCGAAAGAGGATGCAATAATCGCATCTACCCCTTCGTCAAGGGTATGGATCTTGAGTGGATCTTTATCTTTAATACTATTTGTATAATTCTTTCCGTGAGCCATATTCTTTCTCCAGATTAGTCGACAATTGTTACGCCAGCACTCTTCGCAGTACCTTCGACAATCTTTATAGCTGCCTCAATATCATACGCATTGAGATCAGGCATTTTAATTTCAGCTATTTCTTTTAATTGCTCACGGGTAATTTGAGCAATCCTCTCTTTCTTGGGATTGGAAGATCCCTTCGTCAGATTAAGCTTCTTGAAAATCAAAACTGAAGCTGGCGGAGTCTTGGTGATAAAAGAAAAAGACTTGTCTTTGTATACTGTAATGACTGCAGGAATGATCATATCACCCTGGTCTTGAGTCTTAGCATTAAATGCCTTACAGAATTCCATAATATTCAGGCCGTGCTGACCCAGTGCCGGGCCAACTGGTGGGGATGGATTTGCCTTACCAGCCAGAATTTGCAGTTTAATATATCCAGTTATTTTTTTTGCCATAATAGTTCCTAAATTTTATTGATGATGCAGCCAGACCCTATTTCCATAGGGTTTGATTGAAGGAGCAGTTCAACCGTTGACTCACACAATCGTCCTGAACGGGTGATGGATTATCTTAATCACATCTTGCATATACTAATGAAGCAGCATTTCTTTATTTAGGCTATAGGCTTTTAGGCTGAAGTCTTTTAGGGTTGGCGCACTCAACTTTATAAAGAAGAGAAGTCCACTAACCTAACAGCCTAAAAACCTAAACAGCTAACAGCCTAAGTAATATCAACCTTTTGATATTTGAATAAAATCAAGCTCAACCGGAGTTTCGCGACCAAAGATCGATACTCTAACTTTTACTCGCCCTTTTTCGTGATTGACATCATCAACCACACCCTGGAAATTGGCAAAAGGACCATCGATAACCCGAACCTCATCCCCCTCCTCATACTCAACCTTGGGCTTAAGCTTCAGGGCGCCGTCTTTAATACGGCCAATTATTTTCATGGCGTCTTCATCCGGCACCGGCTCAGGATGAAGATCATTGCCAACAAAACCTGTGACCTTGGGTGTATCGCAAACGGTATGCCACGTCTCATCCGTAAGATCAATATTAAGCAGGATGTAGCCGGGGAAGAATTTACGGGTGGAGGTCTTCTTCTCACCCTGCTTCATCTCAACAACTTGTTCCGTAGGCACGAGAATCTCGCCAAACATTTCCTCTTGCCCAGCCTTTTTAATTCGCTCAAGCATGTTTGTTTTGACCTGCTCTTCAAAACCAGAATATGTATGAAGAATGTACCAAGCGCGTGCCATTGAATATCCCCTGTCTTTATAAAATTAGTTACAAGCTTAAAATATAACCGATCAGTTTCCCGAGGATCATATCAACAGCGCCAAGATACAGAGAAACAATGAAAACAAAGATAATCATCGTGATCGTAAGTCTGATTGTATTCTGTTTAGTCGGCCAGGCAATCTTGGTAAATTCCCGTTGAACATCAGTCAAGAATTTCTTGAACTGATCCAAGGAGAACTTAGAACCCGTCTGTTCGGCTGCATGAGCTGCAACCATCTGTTTTTTGCTTTGTTGCTTTTTATTCTTGGCCATTGATTCTTTCGCGTTAAAATTAAAGCTACAGGTTTGCCACCAATCCCATTTAAGCCCCTGTATAGAGTGACAAAATCACCAGGACATAAAAACAGGTTAACTTCGCAACTGATATCCAGAAGCGAAGTCAACAATGTGGCAGGCCAGGAGGGATTCGAACCCCCAGCCCTCGGATTTGGAATCCGATGCTCTACCAATTAGAGCTACTGGCCTATATCTTATTTAGTTTCTTTATGTACAGTGTGTGCACGGCAGAAACGACAGAATTTTTTAAGCTCCAGTTTATTTGGAGTGGAACGCTTATTCTTGGTTGTAGAGTAGTTACGCTGCTTACACTCAGTACAACCTAAATGGATAATTTCTCGCATGGGGAAAACCTGTTTTTTGAGAATTTGAGAAGTAAGAATTTGAGAAATAAGAAGAAGCGAGACCCTATCTTAGACAGATAAAATCCTCGGCTTCTCAAATACTCACCTTCTGAGTTCCCAACTTCTATTCGATAATTTCGTTAATAACACCGGCGCCTACGGTACGGCCGCCTTCGCGAATTGCGAAACGCAGACCATCTTCCATGGCAATCGGAGTAATAAGTTCGCCGGTGATCGTTACATTATC
>JAQIBE010000330.1 GCA_027859235.1 Desulfobulbaceae bacterium | reverse complement strand
TGGCTGGGAAAAGAGGCTGATCTGGGGTTTAAAATGGAACGTGGGGTTGGCTTTTCAGGTGGCGGTGACGGTTTGGTTTACAAGAATGTTCTGGCCCTCTACACCCATGTCCATGCCGTAGGGACCCCGGAGTGGGGTGAAGCGTTGGTGAGCAAGGCCAAGGCGTATCGCTTGGTAAAGGGTAAGGAGTAAGGTGTGTTGTTGGACTCCTCACCTCTAACTCCTCACACCTGACTGAGACTGTTAGGGGCCGTTAAGAATGTTGACCAGGTAAGCGCAGACTCCAGGTAAGCGTAGACTCCGCTATGTCAATTTCTTTATGGCCCCTTATGCAGCTATGGACATCTTGTTGGCCATGTTATTGTTTTACAACTGCTTAATGGACTATCGGCGCCGCTCCCAGCACCTTCTCGTAAATGACCTTCTTGGTTTCACCGTCAAGGTCTTTTTTCTCCCAAACAAAAAACTGGGCAAGGATCCGCTCGAAAGCGCCATTATCCTCTTTGCATTTCTCACAGATAGATTCGGCGTTGTCGCGGTACATAATTACTCCGGACGCGGCCTCGCCTTTAATATCAACAGCGGCCATTTTCCGGCAACCGCATTCCATGCGAATGACCACAACACCGACAGCATCAGGGCTTCCTTCAATGATCCCGGCAATCATGGCCTCTTCATTTTTTGAGGCAATGAGTTTTTGATCTTTGTTTTTGCGTTGCATCTTACGTTGTATGCTCATAGGGATAACCTTGCTGAATTTGATTATGATTGAAAAGTACTCAGAAAATAAAGGATCAGGTGCCAGAGGTCAATAAGGAAGAGTAGTATGGGCCTCTGTTTTAAGTTCTGTTGCCCATGTGAAAACATTATCCGGCACTATGCCGGGAATTGTGTTGACAAAGTCTTGTCGTTGATTTAAGTCGATTTTAATCTTTTTGAGAAGTAAATTCCGTTGTTAACTACAACGATTCTTATATTTATGGCAGATCTATTGTCTGCTTAATTACTATTATTTTGGAGATGTTACCATGTGGCAAATTGATATCGATCTTGACAAATGTGTTGGTGATGAGGAATGTGTAAACGCTTGTCCTGCCTCTGTTTATGAGATGGTGGACGGTAAAGCGTCTGTTGTTGAAGCGGATGAATGTCTTGGCTGTGAGACCTGTGTTGAGGTTTGCCCTGAGGGTGCCATTGTCGTGACTGAAGTTTAAACCTTGATACGCTCCAGGTTGCTGGGTTATGAATATGGCCTGTCTCCATTTTGGGAGACAGGCCATATTTTTTTGCTGTACATTTCCTTCTATTTTTTGATGTGATCCGTGTTTAAACTTCCCCCCCCCATACTGCAATTCTGCGCGGCCTTGATCTGGACCTTGGCAGGGGTGAAATTATTGTATCGTGGTCTCACTATTGCGGGTTCGGCCAATTTTGCGTGGTGGGTCGTGGCGCTGACCGTTCTGGTCGGTCTGGCTAAAGCTTTTTTCATTTTAGATAAGGTTTGTCGGAAAAATGTGGAGCGGATTAAAACATATGAAAATAAAGCCTTTTTTCTGCATATCTTTGCATTAAGAACATGGCTAATTATAGGCGCAATGATTATAATCGGCAGATTATTACATATGTGTCCTGCGGGTGAAGAGTGGTCCGGATTGTTTTCCTTGTCTGTGGGGAGCGGTCTCTTGTTTGCCAGCCGAATTTCCTGGAAAGGGTGGTGGGTCTTGAAATCCTCGTCAAGGGGTTCGAAATAGTCTTTTGACTTGTGGTAAGGCGCAGCGACTTGAGGGTCGATATTCATCCCCCAATAGAGGTTCTTTTCAGCCATGAATACTGTTCGTGTTGACATTCAGGCATTATGTCGAAATTACAAAACCATACAGGCCTTGATCGGTGCTGATTGCCAGGTGATGGCCGTGGTGAAAGCGGATGGGTATGGGCACGGCATGGTGGAAGTGGCAGGGGCGCTGCAAGGTGTCGGGGCGGATTGCTTCGGGGTTGGGACGGCACGCGAGGGTTTACGTCTACGCAAGGCAGGGGTCACGGGAAGGATCGTGGTTCTCCTTGGCGACTGCGGCGTATCGCCGGAAATCTTGACCCAGTATCAACTTGAGCCGGTGGTCTGTGATCATAAGCAGCTGGCAGAACTGCAGGATGAGGTGTCTGGGGTGCTGCCGATTCATCTGAAGATTGATTGCGGCATGGGGCGCTTGGGTTTCTCCCCCGGGGAAATTGTCCAGGTTTGCAACGATATTGGTTCCTCATCACTTATTATTGCCGGTGTCATGTCTCATTTTCCGGTGGCAGATGAGGATCGGGAATTAAGTAAAGAGCAGGCCGATCTTTTTGCGGAAACGGTTCACCAGATTCACGCGTTGGGAATCAAGCCTTTGGCCCATATGGCGAACTCTGCTGCGATCCTTGCGGGTCTCGTTTCCCATGGCATGGCTCGAGCCGGGTTGGCGTTGTATGGCTATTCTCCATCCAGTGATCCGGGTTTCAGTCAAACCGTTCTTGAACCGGTCATGACCGTGTGCAGTACCGTGCTTCAGGTGAAAGAGGTTCCGGCCGGCACTGGAATCAGTTACGGTTTGAGCCAGCAGACCCGTCGTGACAGCAGACTTGCCGTGATTGCTATGGGGTATGCGGATGGTTTCTCCCGTGCCCTCTCCGGCTGCGGTCAGGTGCTGATCAGCGGGCAGTTTGCGCGGGTTATCGGTCGAGTTTGTATGAATATGACCGTGGTTGATGTAACGGACATCGACTCGGTTGAATGCGGTGATGAGGTTGTCGTTTTAGGGCGGCAGGGCGAAAATGAAATTTCTGCCACTGAGATAGCTGATCTTACCCATACTATTAATTATGAAATACTATGTACGCTTGGGAATTTAACCCCGCGTTCTTATTGTTGAAAAATAAAAAATGATTAAATCACAGTTACAAGAATGGGTTGATGTCTGCTTTGGCAAAGGTGTAGAGCAGGGATTCTGGTCGAATGCGTCAGCTGGATGCTACGCCCTGGAAGAGCCACGGCATGAAGGGCAGGGGGATTATGCCTGCAATGCGGCCATGGTTATTGCCGGCAAAGAAAAAAAGGCAACGGGCAAGAAGGTCAATCCCCGTCAGGTGGCGGAACAGTTTGTCACTCTTCTCCAGGAGAATTCCGATCTGGTTGAGAAGGTGGAGATTGCCGGCCCCGGTTTTATTAATTTCTTCCTGCAGCCGGTCGTCTGGTCCCAGGTCCTGTCGGTCACCATGGCTGAGGATGGATCTTTCGGGTTTGCCACGGTAAAGAATGGTAAAAGGGTGCTGGTTGAATTTGTCAGTGCCAATCCCACGGGCCCTCTTTCCATTGGCCATGGCCGGCAGGCGGTCCTCGGTGATGCCATTGCCCGTCTGCTTGAGTCTGTGGGCTATGATGTCGAGCGCGAGTATTATTACAATGATGCCGGACGGCAGATGCGGGTGCTCGGTGCGTCTACCAGGGCGCGGTATTTAGAACTTCTTGGTCTTGATGGAGAATTCCCAGAAGACGGATATCAGGGGGATTATATCTCTGATATTGCCCAGTCCATTATCGACGAAAAGGGCGACGGGATGAAGGACGAAGAGGATGTAATGTTCTTCAAAGAGGTCGCTGAAAAGGCGATCTTCAACGATATTGCGCAAACTCTGCAGCGTATGTCCATCCGTTTTGATCATTATTTCAACGAACACACCCTGTATGATGAAGGGCATATTGACGATGTTGTCTCCATCCTGCGTGAGAAGGGGTTGGTGTATGAGCAGGATGATGCCACCTGGTTCAAGACCAGTGCGTTTGGCCAGGAACAGGATCGGGTGATCATCAAATCCACCGGTGAGCCAACCTATCGACTGCCTGATATCTGTTATCACCGTGAGAAGTTCAAACGCGGCTATGACTGGATGGTGGATGTGTTTGGGGCGGATCATATTGCCACCGTGCCGGATGTTCTGGCAGGGGTTGAGGCGCTGGGTTATAATCCGGAAATGGTCACGGTGGTCCTGCATCAGTTTGTGACCCTCCTGCGGGATGGCAAACAGGTAAAGATGTCCACCAGAAAGGCGACGTTCATAACCGTTGATGAACTCATTGATGAAGTAGGGGTTGATGCGGTGCGCTTCTTCTTTCTGATGCGCAAGGCGGATAGTCAGCTTGAGTTTGATCTGGATGTGGCGAAAGAAGAGGGTAAGGAAAATCCTGTATTCTATGTGCAATATGGCCATGCCAGAATATGTACCATCTTTGCCAAAGCGGCGGAAAAGGGTGTTGAGCCCCTGACCTTTGCTGATGCGGACTTCTCACTCCTGACCTTGCCTGAAGAACTTAAAATCATGAAGACCATCGGTGCGTTTCCGGCCATGGTTCAGGCTGCGGCTGATGATCTGGCTCCCCACCGGATTGTTTTTTATTTACGAGAGCTTGCAGGTCAGTTCCATAGTTTCTATAGTGAATTTCGAGTCCTTGATCCAGGGGATCTCGAACGCTCCCGTGCACGGCTCTGGCTCATGATTTGTCTGAGCAAGGTGCTGCGGAACGGCTTGACCCTTATCGGTGTGTCGGCCCCTGTATCCATGTAAGGGTGTCGACTTGCAGCTGTGGCTATTTTGTTAAAATAACTCTACAGCACTTCAATTTCGCGGTGTAGTTACCAAATTATAAAACACCTGACCTCAGTCTTTAACCTGAAAATCCCATGGCAAAAAACAAAAGTCCTAGAAAAAGAAAATTTTCGATCTGCTTTGAGCTTGGACTCGGCGGTCTGCTTGGCCTTACGACCATTGTTTTCTGTGTGTTTTTGTGGATGTTTTTTCTGGGAATCTGGGCCGGGCAGACGGTGCTTCTGCCTTCAGGGACATCGGATACCGCCCGGACGCTAAATCGTTTTGCCTCTGACTTATGGCAACGGGGTGAAACCCTGGGTGCAGAGGCTAGGGCATCGGTACCGGCGCCGTTAGAGACTCCGGGGAAAAAGCAGGTGCAAGCTGCTGATGATGAAGTGCCTTCAGTGTTTTCTCTGCAGATGGGTAGCTATGATCGCCGGGAAGAGGCGAAGCAGGAGGTCTTAAGCTGGCAGGCCAAGGGCGAGGACAGTTTTATGCTGCCGCCTAATGATGGCGAAAATAGCTACAGGGTCTTTATAGGGCGTTTTGCAGATCTCACCGAGGCCAATGCCAAGGTGGATGAGTTTGAGGATGATATGCAGGTGCAGGCTTTTATTACCCTGCTGCCTGCAAGTGGCGGGGGACATTAGAGTATGTCTGTGTTAATACGTAAGGCCTGCATGGCTGATGTAAAGGGAACCTATGAGCTTTTAAATAGCTATGCAAAACAGGGGGAGCTCCTCGGCCGTTCATTAAGCTCTTTGTACGATAATCTGCGTGATTTTCAGGTGGCATCGCACCCCGACGGCGCCCTTGCCGGAGTATGCGCCCTGCATATCTGTTGGGAGAATCTGGCTGAAATTCGTTCCTTGGCTGTCTTTGCGGATTTTCACAACAGGGGGATCGGCAGATTGCTGGTGAAACAATGTCTTGCTGATGCAAAGGCGTTACAGATTACTGAGGTTTTTACCTTAACCTATCAACCCCATTTTTTTGAGAAGCTTGGGTTTAGTCCTATTGATAAGAAGGATCTACCCCATAAGGTGTGGGCTGATTGTCTTAATTGTCCTAAATTCCCTGATTGCAATGAAGAAGCTATGGTTTGGCGGGGGTGAGTTCTGCCCTTTGTTGATCTTGTGGTGCACATAAAAGTCATATGAGACCAGATTGATCTGGTCGCAGGAGAAAGTATGTTTGGTAAGGTCTTAACCAAGGTTTTCGGCAGCAAGAACGAGCGAGTTTTAAAGGCGATCCAGCCCATGGTGGATGAGATTAATAGTCTGGAGCCGGCCATGCAAAAACTCAGTGATGAGCAGCTCACGGCAAAAACCACGGAGTTTCGTGACCGGGTCGCCGCCGGTGAGACCCTGGATGATCTTCTTATTGAAGCCTTTGCTGTTGTCCGTGAGGCTGTGATCCGGGTCACGGGAATGCGTCACTTCGATGTCCAGCTCATTGGTGGTATTGTCCTGTTCCAGGGGCAGATTGCTGAGATGAAGACGGGTGAGGGTAAGACCCTGGCCTCAACCCTGCCGGTCTATTTATCCGCCCTGGCTGGCCGGGGTGCCCATATTGTGACGGTGAATGATTATCTGGCTAGCCGTGATGCCAAAGACATGGGTGAAATATATAGTTTTCTAGGTATGACCACCGGCATGATTGTCCATGACATGGATGATGTCCAGCGCAAAGCGGCGTATAATTGTGATGTAACCTACGGTACGAATAACGAGTTCGGCTTTGATTACCTGCGTGACAATATGAAGTTTGAGCTGGATGATTATTGCCAGCGTGAATTTTTCTTTGCCATTGTCGATGAGGTTGATTCCATCCTGATTGATGAGGCCAGAACACCTCTCATCATCTCCGGACCTGCTGAGATTTCCATTGAATTATACGCTTCAGTGAATGAGCTGATGTCTCATTTTGAAAATGAAGTCCATTATACGGTTGATGAAAAGGCGCGGAGTCTGGCACTCACCGAGGAGGGCGTGTCGCTGGCGGAACAGCTCTTTGAGGTGGAAAACCTGTATGATCCCCTCAGTATTGAATCCTTGCATCATTTAACCCAGGCGTTGAAGGCCAAGGCCCTGTTCACCCGGGATATTGATTATCTGGTGAATGACGGCCAGGTGATGATTGTTGACGAATTCACGGGCCGCGCCATGCCTGGTCGCCGTTATTCCGATGGTCTGCATCAGGCCCTGGAGGCGAAGGAGGGGGTGACGATTGAACGGGAGAATCAGACCCTCGCCTCCATTACCTTCCAGAATTTCTTTCGTATGTATGATAAGCTGGCCGGAATGACGGGTACGGCTGATACGGAAGCTGCTGAATTCAAGAAGATCTATAATCTGAACGTGGTGATTGTCCCCACCCATAGGGAGATGATTCGTGATGATTTTGCCGATGTGATTTATAAAAATTCCCAGGCCAAATACCGGGCGATCGTCAGGGAGATTGAAAAGCTGCATGAGAAAGGGCAGCCGGTGCTGGTTGGCACGGTTAATATTGAGATCTCAGAACTCATCTCCTCCATGCTGAAAGAAGAGAAGGTGCCGCATTCCGTCTTGAACGCCAAACACCATGATAAGGAGGCGGAGATCATTGCCAATGCCGGCCAGTACGGCACGGTGACCATTGCCACCAATATGGCTGGTCGTGGTACGGATATTAAGCTTGGTGAAGGGGTGTGTGATGTTGGCGGGTTGCATATTCTCGGTACGGGCCGCCACGAATCACGGCGGATTGATAATCAGCTTCGTGGTCGTTCAGGGCGTCAGGGCGATCCAGGTTCGTCACGTTTTTATCTTTCCCTGGAAGACGATCTCCTGCGTATTTTCGGTTCTGACCGGATCTCTGGCATCATGGATCGGCTCGGTATGGAAGAGGATGAGCCCATTGAGCACACCATGATCTCCAAGGCCATTGAAAACGCCCAGCGCAAGGTGGAAGGGCATAACTTTGATATTCGTAAACATCTTCTTGAGTATGATGATGTTATGAATATGCAGCGTAAGGTTATCTATAAACAACGGCGGTTGGTGCTTGCATCCGAAGATGTGTCGGCGATTATTGATGATATGATTCAGGATTTGATCGAGGATATCTCCCCCGCCTGCTGTGACCCTAAGATGCAATCCCTTGATTGGGATTGGGATTATATCGGCGACCTGGTGACCTCCTCCTTTGGGGTGTCACTGGAGTGGACAGAGGAAGAGAAGGATGATCTCAGTGTTGATGATTTTGAAGATCTCCTCCTGAAAAGAATCCGGGATGTCTATGCAGCCAAAACAGAGGCGGTGGGCGCAGAACAGATGCGGCATCTGGAACGGATGATACTCCTGAAAATGGTTGATGATCATTGGAAGGATCATCTCCTGGGTATGGATCATCTGCGCGAGGGTATCGGACTGCGTGGCTATGGTCAGAAGGATCCCCTTGATGAATACAAGAAGGAAGGGTTTGCCATGTTCGAAGAGATGATTGGTACGGTGAAAACCGAGACCATCTCCACCTTGATGCGGATTCAGGTGGCAAGTCCTGAAGAGATCGCTGAGCTGGAACGGCTGGAACGGGCCAAGCGGGAAGAGCTGGCCAGAGCTCTTGTTGATGGACCTGCCAGGGTTCAGAACCCAGCCAGTAACGGCAATAAAGTTGGTCGTAATGCCCCCTGTCCGTGCAATAGTGGTAAAAAATTCAAGCGCTGCTGCGGTGCTAAACAGTAAGTTTTTTTTAAACCACTTAGGTCAAATAAAAAGAGGCCATTTCCTGATGCAGGAAATGGCCTCTTTTTTATGCGGGTTCTTGTATCTTTTGTGTAAGATTACTTTTCAAGGTAGGGGAAGCCTGCCACTTGGGGGCCGTTAAGAATGTTGACCAAGTAAGCGCAGACTCTGGGTAAGCGTAGACTCCGTTATAGCAAGTTCTTTATGGTCCCTTATGCAGCTATGGCCATCTCTTTGGGTATGTTTTTTTTACAACTGCTTAACTCATCTTAATATGTGAACATTATGACAATTCATTATCATCCATCGGCCTTTCAGCTCAGTGGTTCAGATTTTCAGGTTCCAGGCTTTAAGGCCTGGGCGGTTAACGCTGGTATTCGAGGCAAGAAACGCCTTGATCTTGGCATGATCGTCAGTGATGTCCCTGCAGTGGCAGCCGGTGTATTTACCACGTCGATGGTTAAGGCCGCTCCTGTCATTCTTGATGTGGAGCATCTGCAAGAACCTGCAGCACGGGCCATTTTAGTCAATTCTGGTGTGGCCAATGCCTGCTCAGGTGAGCAGGGAATGATGCTTGCTAAAGCCACGGCAGAGCTTGTCGCCCGAGAGGTTGACTGTGCAGTCCAGGATGTCTTGATCTGTTCCACAGGGGTCATCGGCGAGCAGCTTGATCTTGCGTGGTTTGAAAAGGGCGTGCCAGAGGTGGCGTCCTTACTTTCCGAAGAGGGGTTGCCCCATGTGGCCTGCGGATTTATGACCACCGATTTGGTCCCCAAGATTGTCAAGAAAACCGTGGTGATAGATAATAAAGACATCACCCTGGTGGGTATGGCAAAGGGATCTGGGATGATTATGCCCAATATGGCCACCATGCTGAGCTTTATTCTAACGGATGCCGCTATTGCCCCTAATGTCTGCAAAGCTCTTGTCCAGGGCGGGGCTGATCAATCCTTTAATGTCATTACGGTGGATGGTGATACCTCAACCAATGATACGGTGCTCTTTTTAGCCAATGGTGTTGCTGGGAATGAGGTCATCACGGATCTTGATTCCCCAGGTGGTGTTGCCCTTAAAGGTGCCGTATATGGACTGATGAAAGAGCTGGCCTTGAAAATTGTTGCCGATGGCGAGGGGGCAACGAAGTTTATCACGGTAAAGGTGTCCGGTTCGAGATCCCGGGATGAGGCCCTGCAGATTGCCAGAACCGTGGCGAATTCGCCACTCTTCAAGACCGCCTGTTTTGGTGAAGATGCCAACTGGGGACGGATTTTTGCCGCGGCCGGCCGGGC